>NZ_FNAQ01000014.1 GCF_900101955.1 Desulfuromonas thiophila
CAGCATGACGCAGATGGCGCCGTAAACGAACGACTTGTATCGCTCGACCTTGTTCAGTAGAGTCTTGATCAGCATTGTCTTCTTTCGGTTTGGATTGGTTAGTTTCTGCAAAAACCATCCTATCCACCCGGGGGAGACAATGCTCTAATTTTTACCGCCCTCTACCCACAGATTCTGCGGAGGAGGCAAAATTCAGGAGAGAGCAATGACTCGGTTAAGGCGGGACAGGAAAGAGATACTAGAAATCAAGAGCCGCTTTCTTGCTGGCCAACCCCTTCCTAAGGGTATTCTTCCCGACCCCATTCGGCGTTCATGGCAGAGGTGCCGGGAAAAGAATCTGGATATCGCACGCCATCCGAATGAGATATCCAGAGTGTCCCAGGGGGCGGTTGACAGATTCCTGGAACGCAGCAAGGAGCTTTTCATTTATGCCGAGCCTGTCATGTCAGAGCTTCAGGAACAGATTTCGGCAACGCACAGCGCTGTGGTTCTTTGTGATGCCAACGGGGTGGTTCTGCATGCCAGCGGAGATCCTGCCTTTATCGACAAAACCCACCATTTAAACCTGCAACCCGGGGGCATCTGGACCGAGGAAGCCATCGGCACCAACGCCATCGGGACGGCTCTGGTAGAGCGGGTTCCGGTCTCGGTTCACAGTAGTGAGCATTTTCTTATTGCCAACCAGCAGATTAGCTGTTCAGCGGCACCGATCTTCGATGCTTACGAAAAAATTGTCGGCGTGCTGGATGTTTCCAGCGACTGTGGAGTCGACCATCGCCATACCCTGGCCCTGGTCTGTATGTCGGCACAGATCATCGAGAACCAGATTTTTGCTAGCAGCTGTAAGGGCTCAATTCTCCTTCATTTCCATCTGAGACCTGAATTTATCGGTACTCTTTATGGGGGAATTGTTGCCATCTCACCAAGCGGAAAACTGCTGGCCTGTAACCGCTTTGCACGTGCAATTCTGGGTTTGGAAAGCTCTTCCTTGATTGGCCAGGATATCCATGCGCTGTTCACTTTTTCTCCGGCGCAGTTCGCTTCACACCTGAATGATCTCACGGCGCAAGCAATTAGAATTCAGCTACATAATGGCTCAACGCTTTTCGGCCGTTTCCAGTTTGCTGCGGAATCTGCGTGGTCCACCATCTCGTCGGCAGACAAGCAGCAGAAGGTCAAGTCTGTGTCTGACGCCAGCCGTGAAACGAAGCATCTTGATGCCCTCAACCACGGTGATCCGGTGCTTGAAATGGCTATAAAAAAGGCCAAGAAAATCATCAATTATGATATCCCGTTGATTATTCAAGGCGAATCTGGTAGCGGCAAGGAGATGTTTGCCAAAGCGTTCCACGAGGAAAGCCTGCGCCGTAACAAGCCTTTTGTTGCACTCAATTGTGCCGCCATTCCGGAGAATCTGATTGAATCAGAGTTGTTCGGCTATTGTGACGGTGCTTTCACCGGAGCGCGTAAAACGGGCTATGCCGGCAAAATCAAACAAGCTGACGGCGGTACCCTGTTTTTGGATGAAATCGGCGACATGCCCTTGAATCTGCAGGTTCGGCTGCTGCGCGTGCTGCAGGAACGCAGCGTTACGCCCCTTGGTGGGACAAAATCTTTAGTCGTCGATTTGAGAATTGTCTGCGCCACAAATAAGCGCCTTTTTGACGAAGTGAAGGCAGGTCGCTTTAGAGAAGATCTTTATTACCGCCTCAATGGTTTGGTCATTGAGTTACCTCCACTCAGAAAACGGCAGGACAAACTAAGGCTAGCCCAAAAAATTCTGGAACAGGACAGAAAGCATGTGCCGGTTGAATTCTCGAATCAAGTCCTGAATCTGTTTGTTCAGCACAACTGGCCAGGAAACATCCGTCAAATGGTAAATGTTATTAGAACGGCACTTGCTCTCAGTGATGGGAATAACCAAATCCGACTGGAACATCTGCCCGATGACTTTCTGCAGCAGTCAGAGAATAAAACTGAGCTCGCCAATTCTGAAAAAAGTGCGACTTGCTGTCTGAAAACTCAGGGGGACTTCCTCATCCATCAGACACTTCGCCAGGAAAATGGCAACATGTCGGCAGCCGCCAGCAAACTGGGGATCTCCCGTTCGACTCTCTATCGTAAAATGAAGGCACTGGGGAATGTCATCAATTGACGGGCTGGGTGGTACGCTGGCATAGCAGTGTGGAGATATTCGTCATGAGCACCACAAGCTGTAGCGGCGAGCCACATTTCGGCAGAACGAAATTGCAGAAGAATGATTCTTTTTATTGAATAACCAGTATGTTAAGCGGGAAAAAGGGACTGTTTGAGGATTGGCACTGGTAATGCAAAAGAAGGATGACATAGAGCGTCACTGAGACGTTTTAAGAAGTACCCTGAAGATGTGGAAGGCGTGGATAACTGTCCCCGCAACAGTTCCCACAATAACCCCGAAACATTTTCAACCTCCACCTTGCCGGGTGCGCATTTTTATACCTCCTTGGCGCACCCGGTTTTTTTATCCATCCCGGCCGATAGCTGCACGGGATCTTCCCGGCCGGCCGGCTCTGGCTTATGCTCCGTGGCATCGTCGCAGACGACCACAAGGAGAAGGGGCGGACTTCCCAGTTGTGTCTCTGTGATCATCTGCATTCAATATCTTGCCCTGGCTGCTGTTACATGCCGTGTGTTCGCTGTGGCGGTGCATTAACGGATGACCTCCACCTGAAAAATAAACGCAGAAAGGCCGGAACCCTCAGTCTTGCTTGGGGTTCCGGCCTCTTTTTGTGCATCCGGTCGTTATTGCTTGTGCTCTATTCTGCGATGTATCTAATGACACATCGCGGGGCCTGCAGCTAACTTGCCAGATTTATTCAGTTGGTGCCGAAGGCCGGGATCGAACCGGCACGCCCGGAAGGCATCGGTTTTTGAGACCGACGTGTCTACCAATTCCACCACTTCGGCGTAGGTAAGGCGGGATTATAGAGACTTGGCCGGCAGGGGTCAAGTTTTTATCTGTGGTCACAGATGCTGCCGGGGCAGATTTTATAGCGTCACTTCCTGTTGCCGGGTGGATTTTTTGCTAGACTTCCTGTCTGCGGGAAATTACGGGGGGGAGGCGATTATGGACGTGGCGCTGTATTGGCAGGCGCAAGCCGACGGGCGGGTACGTTGTCTTTTGTGCCCGCACCGGTGTCTGATCGGGCCGGGCCAGCGGGGGTTGTGTCAGGTGCGGCAGAACCGGGATGGCATGCTGCTGAGTTTGAATTGCCAGCGGATTGTGGCTCTGCATGTCGATCCGGTGGAAAAAAAGCCCCTGTTTCACTATGCCCCCGGCAGCCGTACCCTGTCGCTGGCGGCAGCCGGCTGTAACCTGCGTTGCCGTCATTGCCAGAATGCGGCCATTTCCCAGGTGCGCGGGCCCGTGCCGGGTGAGCGGCTGGAACCGGCCCAACTGGTGGCGCAGGCACGGGCCAGTGGCTGTCGCAGTCTGGCCTATACCTATACCGAACCGACGGTTTTCTTTGAAACGGTGTTGAAGACGGCGCGGGCCGCCCGCGATGCCGGGTTGGACAACCTGCTGGTCAGCAACGGCTATATCGCACCGGAACCCTTGCTCCAATTGGCACCGTTGCTGGCTGCGGCCAACATCGACCTGAAGGCGTTTTCAGACCCGGTTTATCGTCAGCTGTGCGGTGCCCGGCTGGAACCGGTGTTGGCCAGTTTGCGGCTGCTGCGCAGGCTGGGGGTCTGGCTGGAGGTGACGACCCTGGTGATTCCTGGCTACAACGACGATACGCAACAGTTGCGCCAGATCGCCGGTTTTATTGCCACGGAACTGGGAGAGCAAACGCCCTGGCATCTCAGTGCTTTTTTCCCGGCTTACCAGCTGCTGGATGTGCCACCAACGCCGGCCGCAACCCTGGAACAGGCCTGGCAGATTGGCCGTGACCAGGGCCTGCGCCATGTCTACACCGGCAATCTGGCGGCGGGGCAGGAAGAAACCTTCTGCAGCGGTTGCGGTCGGCTGTTGATCAGCCGACGGGGCTATCGTCTGATCCAGGTTGAGCTGCAGCAGGGATGTTGCCGTTTTTGCCGAACGCCTCTGGCTGGGGTGGCGCTCGCGGATTGCGGGGCGGTTGCATGAGTCAGCTGCCGGATCGCCGACGTCTTGATGATGGCCGTTATGCCAATGATCGTCGTATGGGCCGAGAACGCCGCCAGGGACCGGATCTGGCGCAGCAGCTGTTGCGTATGCTGGCCGCGCTGAGCTGGCTGCTGGTGTTGGCCGCCTTTTTTCTGATCAGTCTGGCCAAGCCGCAGACGGAAACCTTTTTCGAGCGCTATAACAATTTGCCGGTGCAGACGCAATGGAACGCCGAACTGCTGGTTTATGTGTTCTGGCTGCTGCTGGCGGCTATCCTCTGTGGCGGGCTGGGGCTGGGGTTTAATCTGCTGCGTTTGCGTCGGCGCGATGATTCCGTGCGGTTGTCGCTGGTGCTGGCCGGTCTGCTGTCGCTGCTGGGCTTGTTGTGGTTTCTGCGCCTGTGAGGGGGGCGGGCTGGCGACAGGCCAGCCAGAAGTCGTTGTTCTCCAGCGGATCGGCATAGCGCACCGGATTGAAGCTGGGCAGGGGGTGGGTTTTTTCCGCCGGACTGGTTTCATGCAGCAGCCGGTCAACGGTGAGACAGGTGCCGAGCACGGGGCCATGGCGTTGCAGGGCCTGCAGGGCATAGGCGCTGCAACTGGGATACATGGGGCAGCGCGGGCTGTCCACCGGGCTGATGTAGCGTTGGAAGAAGCGGATGCCCTGTATCAGCGGGTTCAGGCTCTCATCCGGGTGTGGCGCGGCCGTGGTGGGTGTTGATGGCGGTTGCCAGCAATCGGCCGAAGCCTGGGCGAGGGGCATAACCCGGCTGACACACAGCAGAATCACTGCCACCGACAGGGCCTGCTTCATCATGGCTGAGGCGGATTTTGCTGCCGCAACTGCTGCAGATAGCGCAACCGTTCGGCCATGGTTTTTTCGTAGCCGCGGTCAACGGGTTGATAGAACTGCTGTCCGACCAGAGCTTCGGGCAGGTAGTCCTGCGCCAGATAGCCTTCGGCGCTGTCGTGGGCGTAGCGGTAACCGGCGCCGTAGCCCTGCGCCTTCATCAGGCGGGTCGGAGCATTGCGCAGATGCAGCGGCACGGGCAGGCTGCCGCTGCGACGCACCTCGGCCTGGGCGGCATTGATGGCGGCATAGGCGGCGTTGCTTTTGGGTGCGCAGGCCAGATAGCTGGTGGCCTGGGCCAGCACAATGCGGCCCTCCGGCATGCCGATGAACTGCAGGGCTTGCTGGGCCGCCACGGCCAGCTGTAAGCCGCGTGGATCAGCATTGCCGATATCCTCGGCGGCCAGAATTACCAGCCGGCGGACGATAAACAGCGGATCTTCTCCCGCTTCGATCAGGCGTGCCAGCCAGTAGAGGGCACCATCGGGATCGCTGCCGCGTACACTTTTGATCAGGGCGGAGATGACATTGTAGTGCTCCTCGGCGCCCTTGTCGTAACGCAGGCTGCGTTGTTGCAGCAGTTCGGCCAATTCCGGGGCGCGCACAGGACGGCCTTGAGCCATGCTGGCGACCAGCTCCAGATTGCCCAAGGCGATGCGGGCATCGCCGTCGGCCTGTGCGGCCAGCCAGTCGAGGCTTTCGTCGTCGATGGCCAGAGTCTGATCGGCCAGCCCTGCCGGGCTGGTCAGGGCACGCTGGAGCAGCTGGCGGATGTCGGCCACCTCCAGCGGATGAAGCACGAACACGCGGGTGCGCGACAGAAGTGCGGCATTGACCTCGAAGGACGGATTCTCCGTGGTGGCACCGATCAGCACGATGTCGCCCTGTTCCACGGCGGGCAGAAAGGCGTCCTGCTGTGCCTTGTTCAGGCGGTGGATTTCGTCGACAAACAGCAGGGTGCGGCGGCTGTAGAGCTGGCGCTGCTGCCGCGCCTCGGCGATAAGTGCCCGGAAATCCTTGACACCGTGGGCAATGGCGGAATAGGAGACGAAACGACAACGGGTGGTGCGGGCGATCACCTGGGCCAGGCTGGTTTTGCCGCAACCGGGCGGCCCCCAGAAAATGGCCGAACTGAGCCGGTCCTGCTCGATCAACTGGCGCAGAGGACGGCCGGGGGCCAGCAGATGGGCCTGGCCGGCTACGTCGTCGAGCTGTTGCGGCCGCAGCCGCTCGGCTAGCGGTGTCTGTCCATCCAGGCGGGTTTCAGAAAAAAGGTCTGTCATTTCGATTGGTTTTCCTCGTGTTCGGGCAGTCGGCGATGGCGCTACTGTAGCATGGCCGGCCGCCGTGCTCAACGGCCGTGACCCTGCCCTGGCGGTCGTGGACATTGAAAAAACCCTGTGCTAGAGTGCCGCATCTTTGCCTGCCGGCGGGATGACGCTGCTGGTGGCGTTCCCGCTCAGGTGGCATCCTCGTGGAGGTTCGCGGGCGAAACATGAAGACTGCGATACGCGTAATCGGAATCTATGCCAAGCGGACCAATCCCGATGCCATCACCGTGGCCGGGCAGCTGTGCCGCTATCTGACCGGACGCGGTGTGGCTGTGCTGGTCGAGACGCGTCTGGCCGAGGATTTGCGGGGCCGGGATGCCGCGGAGAACCTTCCTGCCGCCGATGCCGCCAGCCTGCCAGGCCAGGTTGATGCCATTGTGGTGCTTGGCGGCGATGGCACCCTGATTTCGGTGGCGCGCGATGTCGGTGCGCTGGCGGTTCCCATTCTGGGGGTGAACCTCGGCAGCCTGGGTTTTCTCACTGAAATCACTCTGGAGGAGCTTTATCCCCAGCTGGAACGGGTGCTGGCCGGTGATTTCACCGTTTCCGAGCGCATCATGCTGCAGGCCCAGATCGTGCGCGACCGCTTGCCTCTGGCCCAGTACCATGTGCTCAATGATGTGGTTATCAACAAAGGGGCCCTGGCCCGCATCATCGACATGGAGGTCTGGGTCAACGACGACTATCTGACCACCTTCAAGGCCGATGGCCTGATCGTGTCCTCGCCCACCGGCTCGACGGCCTACAATCTGGCGGCCGGCGGCCCGATTGTCTATCCCGGTCTGCACTGTCTGCTCATCACTCCCATCTGTCCCCATACCCTCACCAATCGCCCCATCATTGTATCGGACAACGCCGTTATCCAGATTCGCATGGCCTTCGACAGTGAGCGGGTGTTCTGCACCGCCGATGGCCAGGTGGGCATGGCGTTGCAGGGGCGTGACGTGGTGGAAATCCGCAAGGCCGAGATGTGCACCCATCTGATCAAGAGCGCCAGCAAGAATTATTTTGAGGTGCTGCGGGCCAAACTGCGCTGGGGGGAGCGCTAGCCTCCCATGTTGTGTGAGCTGATGATCCGCAATCTGGCGGTAATCGAACAGGTGCGCTTGCGCTTCGCGCCGGGGTTCAGTGTGTTGAGCGGTGAAACCGGTGCCGGCAAATCCATCATCATTGATGCCGTCGGTCTGCTGCTGGGCCAGCGTATGCGTGCTGACATGGTGCGCGCCGGCGCTGAACAGGGGCAGGTCGAGGCCCTGTTCGATCTTCAGCAGCAGCCACAGCTGGGCCAATGGCTGCACGACAACGGCCTGGCCGATCCCGATGACGGCGCCAGTCTGCTGCTTAAACGGGTGCTGCTGCCCCAGGGCAAAAGCCGGGTGTACATCAATGGCACCCTGGCCACGGTGGGACAGCTGCAGCAGGTGACGGCCCCCCTGCTGGCGATTTTCGGTCAGCACGAACAGCAGCAGCTGCAGCAGGTGGACAGTCATCTGGCCCTGCTTGAAGCCTATGGTGACTGTGTCGCCGCACGGCAGGGGTATGCCGAATGCTATGCCCGGCTGCGCACGCTGGATGGCGCGATTGCTGAGCTGCAGCAGCAGTGCCAGCAGCGTCAGCAGCGCCAGGAATTGCTGGACTTTCAGTGTCGCGAGCTGGAACAGGCGCGGCTGCAGCACGGCGAATATGCCGCCCTGCAGCAGGAACGGCTGCGGCTGCAGCATGGCGAACGGCTGAGTGCCTTGTGCCTGGGCGGCTTTGCCCGCCTTTATGGCGATCCGGGAGCGCTGTGCGAAACCCTTGGCACCCTCGCCGGCCAGCTCGAGGCCTTGCAGACGATCGAGCCCGGACTGGTCAGCCCCCTACAGGCTGTGCGCGATGCCCTTTATGGCTTGGAGGACGCGGCCGCCCAGCTGCGTCAACTGGGTGAGCAGATCAGCTTCGATGCCGAGCAGCAGGAGCGGGTCGAGGAACGGGTGGCGCTGCTGCAACAGCTGCAGCGCAAGTATCAGTGTGACGAGGACGGTCTGCTGGCCCGCCAGCAGCAGCTGCAGCAGGAACACCAGCAGCTGCACGACAGCGACAGCCGGCTGGAGCAGCTGCGTCAGCAACGCCAGCAGGCTGCGGCCGAACTGGGTCGCAGCGGTGAGGAACTGTCGCAGCGGCGCCGTCAGGCGGCCCGGCGCTTGTGTCAGGCGGTTGAAACTGAGCTGGCAGCCCTGGCCATGCCCCAGGCCCGGTTTGACGTCTGTTTTGAAACGCTGACCGAACCTCAGGCCAGCGGACTGGAGCGGGCGGAATTTTATTTCAGCGCCAATCCGGGGCAGCCTCTCAAGCCGCTGGCGGCAACCGCCTCGGGTGGCGAACTGTCGCGCGTGATGCTGGCGTTGCGCAAGGCGGCACCTGGGGTCGACCAGCTGCCGACGCTGATCTTTGACGAGGTCGATGCCGGCATCGGCGGCCGGGCCGCCACGGCGGTGGGGCGCTGTCTGAAGGCTGTGGCCCGTGATCGTCAGGTGCTCTGTGTCACTCATCTGCCGCAGGTGGCGGCCTTTGCCGACCAGCAGTACCGTATTGAGAAACAGGTGGAGCAGGGCCAGACCCGCACGGCTGTCGACCAGCTTGATCGCCAGGGCCGGATCGCCGAACTCTCCCGCATGCTTGGCGGCGCCCAGCAGGACCGTCACAGCAGCGAACATGCCCGCACCCTGCTGGATCGCAGTCAGGAGGAGTCATGATCCGCAAGGCCCGAATCGCCGATGCCGCCGCCATTCACCGGTTGCTGAGCAACTATGCCGGCGAGGGCAAGATGCTCTCGCGTTCGCTGGCGGAAATCTACCAAGTGATCCGCTCGTTTTATGTCTACGAAGAGCTGGGCGAGGTGGTGGGGATTGTCAGCCTGCAGATCTGGTGGGAGGATTTGGCCGAGGTGCGCTCGCTGGCCGTCGATGCCAGCCAGGCGGGCAAGGGCTGTGGTCGTCAGCTGGTGCAGGCCTGTCTCGATGAGGCGCGCGAACTCGGCATCGGCCGCGTTTTCGCGCTCACCTATCAGCAGGACTTTTTCGCCCGCCTCGGTTTTGGCGTTATCGATAAAAGCGCCCTGCCACAGAAGATCTGGGGCGACTGTGTCAAATGCCCGAAATTTCCCAATTGCGATGAGATTGCCATGTTGCGTACCCCTTAGCCGGCAGCAGGTAGACCAAAAAACGACCTGTCTTTGGCGTAACGCCATGCGCAGCATCAAACGACCTACCAGGGGCGGGAGGCCAGCGGCTTCCCGCCCCTGATGCGTGAAGGCCTGCAGGGGTGAACGGGTTACAACCGTTCGAGTTGCAGCTCGGTCAGCTGGGGCAGAACCTGCTGAAGTTGCTGCTCCCCGGCGAGAATGCCAATGGCGCTGGAGCCGTTGGCGAGATAACGCTGGGCAGCCTGCTGCAGGGCGTTGCGGTCAACCTGCCGCAGCTGATCGCGGAACAGCTGGCGCTGGGCCCAACTCAGCCCCTGCAGTTGGCAGGCAAACTCGGTGGCGGCGCGGCCGGCGGGGGACTGGGGCCGGTCGTGGGCACTGAAAACCGACAGGATCGCTTCCTTGATGTCCTGTTCGCCGAAGCGGCCTTGGCAGGCCCAGGCGATTGCGTCGTCGTAGACCTGCAGGGTGCGCTGAATGTGCGGGTCGCGGTAGGACAGCAGCGCAAACAGGCCGGCTTCGCTGTTGCTGCTGGCCATGCCGCCATAGGCGCCGCCTTTTTCACGGATTTCGCGGTGCAGGAAACCGGCTCGCAGCAGCGCCGCCAGCACCTTGAGGGCGGCGGCGTCCGGATGACAGAAGGGCACGGTGCGGAAGTTGCGGGTGACATAGGCCACTGGCACCGAGGTGGCAAAGGCCAGGGGCACCGTGTGGCTGCTGAAAGGTGCGGGTGTTTGCGGCGTGACCGGCCCGGCCGGCAGGGTCTGAAACAGATCGGCCAGGGCCTGCCTGCCGGCTGCCATACGGTCGGCACCGCAGCACAGCGCGGCCTTAAGGGTGCCGCGCTGCAGCAGACCGCGGGCCATGCGACCGAGTTTGTCGGCCAGATCGGTCAGATCGTCGGGTTTTCTGGCGGCCAGCAGGCGGACAAAACGCAGCTGGTGCAGGCCGCTCCAGTGCTCGCGTTGCCAGCCTGCCGGGGTCAGACCGGCTGCGGCGGCCCGTGCGGCAAAGCTGTGGCCGGCTCCCGGAATGGCATTTTCCCAGCTGCTTTTGATCTGGCCAATGACCGTCGCAAGGCGTTTGAGATCGCTGAAATCGGCGCTGGTGGCCAAGTCGCCGAGCAGTTGGCACAGGGGTACGATGTTGCGGTCAAGAGCCTTGCCGCGCAGGCGAATCCAGCTGTCAAAGCGGTCGAGATTGGCGATGTCGTCCAGAATCTCGGCACTGCAGCGAATGCCGCCGGTAACGGCTTCCATGCGCTCGGCCAGGGTGATATAGCTCTGGCCGGCGGCACCCACCTGGGTCAGCAGGCTGCAGAACAACGGCACATAGGGGCGCAGTTCCGCGTCCAGGGCGGCGGCGTTGAAGTAAAGGCTGACATAGCTCAGGCCGTTGGTGGGCTGTTCAAAACAGGTCAGGGCAACGGCGCTATTCTGGACGGGCTGCCCTTCGGTGCGCGGTTCCTCGGCGGCGATATCGCTCAGTTCCAGGTCGGGCAGGCAGCTGACATCCTCCTGCTGTTCCTGTTGCTGTTGCAGCTGGCGGGCCTGATCGATCAGCTGCTGCCGGCCGCTGCTGTCGAGCCTGGCGGCCAGTTCGGCCAGCCGTGCCTGCTCCAGCTGATTCTGCTGGTTTTGCAACGCGGTGTCCGGCGCCAGGCACAGGGTCAGGCGATGGGGATTGTCGAGCAGCCAGCGGCGAATGCGCGCGCCGAAGACATCTCCCTCGGCCAGCTCGTGCCGCAGGCGCTTCAGCTGGCTGTCGAATTGCAGGGGCGAGAGCGGATCGTCGCAGTGCAGCCAGGGGCCCAGAAGGCGCATCAGCAGGCTGATGGGGTAGGGGTAACCGTCGCCGCTGACTTCGCGGTTGGCCAGTTCCAGCCGGTGGATGGCGGCCTCGATACGTTCGGTGCTGAAGCCCTCATGGGCCAGCTGTGCCAGGCAGTTGAGCACGCAGTCCTCAATGGCTTGCTGGTGCTGGGGTTCGCTGCCCTGCAGGCCAACGGCGAAGCAGGTGGTGCGGTAATCGTCGTGGTAGCCGCTGCCGGGGGTCAGGTGGCTGCCCAGCCCCGTATCCAGCAGGGCCTTGTAGAGCGGTGCCGCCGGGTTGCCAAGCAGCAACTGGCCCAGCAGGGTCAGCAACAGACGCTCGTAGCTGTCATCGATGGGGCAGGCTAGCCAGGCCAGATGGATCAGGCTTTTGCCGGCCGGATCGTCGCCGGTATCAAGGGGATAGGTTTCCCGCACCCGCAGGGGTGCCGACAGTGGTGGCTGCGGCGCCACGCTGAAATCGGCCGCGTTGCGTTCGAAATGACAAAGCACCTGGGCGTCGATCTGACGCAGATGATCGGCCAGCGGGAAGGTACCGTAGGTAAAGAAGCAGGCGTTGGACGGATGGTAACAGCGGGTGTGAAAATCCTTCAGCTGCTGGTGGGTCAGATCGGGAATGGCAGAGGGTTCACCGCCGCTGTTGTGGCGGTAGCAGCTGTCGGGATACAGATGCCGGGTGGTGCGGCGCGCCAGCAGGGAGGCCGGATCGGCCATGGCCCCTTTCATTTCGTTGTAGACCACGCCTTTAAAGCACAGCGGGCTGGCAGGATTGTCGCTTTCGCTGAACTCCAGCCGGTGGCCCTCCTGGGCAAAATCAAGGGGCCGCAGCAGCGGGAAAAAGGCGGCGTCCAGATAGACGTTGAGCAGATTGTCGAAATCCTTGCGGTTCTGGCTGGAGAAGGGATAACAGGTCCAGTCGCTGGCGGTAAAGGCGTTCATGAAGCTGTTGAGGCTGCGCTTGAGCATGGTAAAAAAAGGATCGCGCACCGGGAACCGCTGCGAACCGCATAACACCGTATGCTCCAGAATGTGGGCGACACCGGTGGAATCCTCCGGCGGGGTACGGAAGGCGACAGCAAACAGGTTGTTGCTGTCGTTGCAGGCGATATGCACAAAGCGGGCGCCGGTGCGCTCGTGGCGCAGTTGCAGCAGGCAGGCATTCAGCTCCGTCAGCTCAGAGGAGTGTTGCAGGGAAAAACCGGCGGGCAGGTCGGCGGGCAGTGCGGTCATGAAGGCTCCGAATCAGAACAGGGGTGAAGTCTGGCAGGAAATGCAGGATATGTTAAGGTAGCGGCCGAGTTGACCGGCAAGATGCGACAGCCTACACCAAAAGTGTCGCAGGGGAAAGGCCGAGTCGGCCGTTACCACGGTCGTCTTTTATTCACGAACACCACGAGGAGGGTTTCAAATGCCCATTGCGAAGCGAAACTGTTGGCGTTTAGCACTGATTGCCGCCCTGCTGACCCTGGCCACCCCGGCCGTTCTGCTGGGCTTTGGTGATCAGGGTTGTGGCGCCGGTGCCTGTACCGATTGCCACAGTCTCACACCCCAGCAGGCCAAGGCACTGTTGCCGTCCGGGGTGGACCAGATTCACCGGGTGGTGCCGGCCGAGGTTGGCGGGTTGTGGCAAGTTGAAGGCGAAAGCCAGGGCCAGCGTTTTACCGTCTGGGTCGATTTTTCCGGCCGCTACCTGATAGCCGGCAACATCATCCGCCTGAAGGATGGTGCCGATATCAGCAAGCGGGTGGAACTGGCGGAACTGCAGGCCCTGCCTGCCGTGCGGCTGGGGGCGGCCGAGGCACCGGTGGTGGTCGAGGTGCTCACCGATGTGCACTGCCAGCATTGCCGGACGCTGCACCAGCAGATGCAGCAGGTGGTGCAGCAGCGTCCCGAGGTGGCGTTCCGTATCCATCTGCTGCCGCTGATGATGACCAGCGCCGAAGCGGCCGCGTTGCAGCAGGCCAATTCGCTGGAGGCGCTGGAGCGGGCCTATCGGCAGGAGGAAATGGAGCTGCCGTCGGCCGATACCGCCGCGGTTGAGGCCCTGAAGGATTACGCCCGGCGCTGGCAGTTGCGCGGCACGCCGGTGCTGGTGCTGCCCGACGGACTGGTGCTGAGCGGCGCACGGCCGGCCGCGCGGCTTATCGAAGCGCTGCAGCCGTTTCTGCCGGCACCCTGAGCGGCTTCAGTGGCAGGGGCGGGACAACAGCCCGGTTGCTTTTGTCGTGCCGATCTGCTAGAACAGCCCGTCACGGTCAGGTTCGCCTGATCGGCGCGGATGGATGGAAACGCAGAAATCAGCGGGCGGCCAGCGCCGCCCGCTTGTGTGTTGTGCGCTGCATAACCGAACGAGGAGAACAGAATCTATGGGGCTGATGACAGGAAAGCGGGGAATCATTTTCGGTGTTGCCAACGAGATGAGCATTGCCTGGGGGATCGCCCAGCAGTTGCGGGCCCAGGGTGCGACCCTGGCCTTCACCTATCTTAACGAGGCGCTGGAAAAACGCGTGCGGCCGCTGGCCGAAAGCCTCGATGCCGAACTGATCCTGCCCTGTGATGTGGCCAACGATGCCGATATCGAAGCGGTGTTCAATACCCTGGCCGAAGAGTGGGATGGCCTTGATTTCGTTGTCCATGCCGTTGCTTTCGCCAACCGTGAGGATCTGCACAAGCCCTTCAGCCAGACCAGCCGTGAAGGTTTTGCCCTGGCTATGGACATCAGCGCCTATTCCCTGGTGGCCGTCACGCGCTGCGCTGCGCCCCTGATGAACGAGGGCGGCAGTATCCTGACACTGACGTATCTGGGATCGACCCGCGCCGTGCCCAACTATAATGTGATGGGCGTGGCCAAGGCGGCGCTGGAGGCTTCGGTACGTTATCTGGCGGCGGAACTGGGCGAGAAGGGCATCCGGGTCAACGCCATTTCCGCCGGCCCGATCCGCACCCTGGCGGCGTCGGGCATCGCCAATTTTCGCGCCAAGATCAAGCTGATGGACGATTTCGCGCCGTTGCGGCGCACCGTCACCCAGGAAGAGGTGGGCAAGAGCGCGGTCTATTTCCTGTCCGATCTGGCCAGCGGCGTGACCGGCGAGGTCCATCTGGTCGATGGCGGCTTCAACATCGTTGTCAGTGCCTAAACGGGTGACACGGCCATGATCCATGGCCAGACCGGTGGACTGAAGTCGAGCCAGATCAAGGCACTGGAGCGACTTTACCAGCGTCGGTGCAGTCCGCAGCAGCTGCTGTCATCGGATTTGGCCCACAGTCTGTGTGGCCTGTCGCGTGAACTGAATCGCCAGCTGGGCCTGATCATCGATCGCGGCGGTGCGGTGCGTCATGTCATCGTTGGCGACGATCGCCAGATTCTCATCCCGGATCTGAGCGGCTTTGCCACGGGGCGCAGTGGCCTGCGCGGCCTACGCTGCATCCATACCCACCTGCGCGATGAACCCCTCTCCGATGACGATCTGACCGACCTGGCGTTGCTGCGGCTCGACCTGATGGTTGCCATTGGCGTGGCCGCAGATGGCGCGCCGGCCGGCTGTCATTATGCGCATCTGTTGCCGCCCAACCCTCAGGGTCGCCAGGTGGAGCAGCAGCAGGTGCGGCATTTCTTTCAGCTGCAGCTTGATCTGCGAGCCTTTTTGCAGGCCCTCGAAGATGAACTTGAACGCACCCTGCAGCAGAGCATCGACCTGTCCGATCCGCGCGAGCGTGCCATCCTGTTGTCGGTTGGCAAGGGCTCACTCAAGGCGCTGGAGGACTCCCTCAGCGAACTGCGAGAACTGGCCCGCAGTGCCGACGTGCTGGTACTTGATCAGGTGATCCAGCGGCCGCAACGGCTCAATCCGCGCTTTCTGATGGGTGAGGGCAAGCTCAAGGAGGTGGTGATCCGCGCCCTGCAGCAGCGCGCCACCCTGCTGATCTTCGACCAGGATCTCAGCCCCAATCAGGTGCGCAGCATAACCGCCCTGACCGATCTGAAGGTGCTCGACCGCAGCCAGCTGATCCTCGACATCTTTGCCCGGCGCGCCCATACCCTCGATGGCAAGGTGCAGGTTGAGCTGGCGCAGCTCAAATACATACTGCCGCGCCTGACCGGCAAGGGCACGGCTTTTTCCCGGCTGATGGGTGGCATTGGTGGCCGCGGGCCGGGTGAAACCAAGCTGGAAATCGACCGCCGGCGCATTCGTGAGCGGATTGCCCGGCTGGAGCAGCGGCTGCAGCAACTGGCCCGCCAGCGACTGCAGCGGCGGCAGAAACGTCAGCGCGCTGATCTGCCCATCGTGTCCATTGTCGGTTATACCAACGCCGGCAAATCGACACTGCTCAATGCCCTGACCCGCAGTGCCGTGCGGGCCGAGGATCTGCTGTTCGCCACACTGGATACCGCCACCCGGCGGCTGCGCTTTCCCAGCGAACGTGAACTGATTGTCACCGACACCGTCGGCTTCATCCGCCAACTGCCCGAGGGCCTGATGGGCGCCTTCCGCGCCACGCTGGAGGAGATGGAGGATGCCGATCTGCTGCTGCATGTGGTTGACCTGGCCAACCCCTGTTTTGAGGAGCAGATTCTGGCGGTGGAACAGATCCTGGCTGAACTGGACCTGGCACGCATTCCACGGCTGCTGGTGTTCAACAAGATTGATCTGGTGGCGCCGGTCGAGGTAGCCGCCTGTTGCCGTCGCTATGGCGCCGTGCCGGTCAGTGCCTGCGAGCCGGACAGTTTCGCGCCTTTGCTGCAGCAGCTACAACAGCGTTTCTGGCCGACGGCGGCCAGTTGACAGTTTCGTCGATTTTCTATAGCTTCGGCGGAATCTCCGTGTTCCTCAACTGGCGACAGTCGTCGCCAAATCTGTGGCACCGTGGCGACCGGCGTTAAATTCTCTGTCGATTGGCCACTGCCCCCTGCTCGTGTCGGTGCCTGTGCCGGGCCGATACGCGGGAGATCCCAGACTCGTGAAAAATCGCTATTTTGTTCTGTTGCTGGTGCTGCTGCTGTGTGGCTGCGCCGGCCCGGCGTCGCTGTCCTGGCGTCCGGCAGAGCGGCCCGCGTCCGGCCTGGACGAAGAAATGGACGCGAGCGGCTTTCTGGCCTTTGATGGGTCAGCCGAAGTGCTGCTGCAGCGGGAGGTGGCGCTGGCTGACAGTGCCGCTGACATCGTGGCGGATGACGCCGAAACTCAAGAGGATAACGTTGTTCTGACGGTACAGCTGCCCGATGCGCCGGAACCGGAAGCGCCGGAAACGTTGGCGGCTGTTGCCGAGCCCGTTGTCGCCGCGCCGGTGGCGCCGCGGTATGATTTTCCGGTGGTTGAGAATGCCCGGGTGCAGGCCTTCATCGATTACTACACCGGTCCGGGCCGACGGACCTTCAGCCGCTGGCTGGAGCGTTCCGGCCGTTATCTGCCGTTGATGAGCGAGATCTTTGCCGAGGAGGGCCTGCCGCGCGACCTGGCCCTGCTGGCCATGATCGAATCCGGTTTCAACAGCAATGCGCGTAGTTGGGCCAACGCTGTCGGCTATTGGCAGTTTCTTGATTCCACGGGTCGACTGTACGGTCTGCGCAACGACTGGTGGCGCGATGAACGGCGCGATCTGGAGAAGTCAACCCGCGCCGCCGGTCGTTACCTGAAGGATCTGTACAGCAAGTTCGATGACTGGTATCTGGCGGTGGCGGCCTACAACGCCGGGCCGGGAACCATCGGCCGGGCTATTCGCCGCAGTGACAGCCGCGACTTCTGGCAGCTGGCGCGCGGCAAGGATCTGCAGTTGGAAACGCGCAATTACCTGCCCAAGCTGCTGGCGGCGCTGATTATCAGCAAGCAGCCGGAGGAGTACGGTTTCGACGCGATCCGCTATGAGCAGCCCTTCCGTTTCGAGCGGGTGGAGCTGCCCCAGGCGACGGATCTGGAGCTGGTCGCCCGCCTGCTCGACAGCGATTATGAAACCCTCAAGGAGCTTAATCCCGAACTCAAGCGCTGGTGTACGCCGCCGGGCGAGCGGGGTTATCGTCTGCGTGTACCGCCGGGCAGTGCCTCTGATTTCGCTGAAAAATATGCCGCCATCCCGCCGCAGGAGCGGGCCCGCTACCACCGTTACCAGGTTCGCCCCGGCGATACCCTTGGACGACTGGCCCAGCGTCACGGCGTGGCGGTCAACGACCTGATCGCCCTCAACCGTATCCGCAACCCGCGGGCGCTCAAGGTTGGTCAGGATCTGATCCTGCCACTGCAGGCTGGCGTGGCCACTCCGCTTTTGGCTGAACAGTCAAGCGAAGGGGATCGCGGCAGCCGGCAAAGTTATCGTGTGCAAAGTGGCGACAGCCTGTGGAAGATTGCCCGTGCCCATCAGGTGAGCGAAAAGGACCTGCGCCTGTGGAACCGCCTGGGCTGGAGCAGCCTGCTGCAGCCGGGCCAGACCCTGCTGGTCTCGGCGCCGCCGCAACGTGCGCAACTGGCCCAGGTCGCGACGCCGGCGCAGCAGCGGGTGGCCTACCGGGTCAAGACTGGCGACACCCTTTGGGGTATCAGCCGGCGCTTTGGTGTGGCGGCCGGTTCCATCCGCCAGTGGAACAATCTGGCGGAAAACCATGTGTTGCAGCCGGGCGAGACCCTGACTCTGCTGGTAACCGGCGGCCGTTCCTGATCGGCGGCGTTCATCCGGCAGCCACTGGCCTGTTGCCCGATTTGTTCTGTTCATGTGCCGGCGGGCATCAGCCCGCCGGAGCTTCGTTCTGCGGTGTTTTTGGAAAGGTCTGACCGACAATGTTCAACTTTCTTCTTGCCTTTGTCGTTTCCACTCTGGCCGTGGTGCCACTGCATCTGGCCTATGGTCTGCAACTGCTCTACTGCGGCCTGATCTCCATGGTGCTGTTTGCCTTGCTGTATTTCTGGCTGTCGCGTCGGACCATGAAGCAGGTGGTGGCCCTGATGGAGAGCGCCCAGCGCGATCTGCAGGCCAACCGGCCGGAAAAGGCCGTTGCCACCCTGCACCAGGCGTTCCGTTACGCCCCCTGGCAGTTTTATGTCAAGGGCCAGGTCAATGCCCAGATTGGTACCGTCTACTACCTGCGGCGCGAATTCGCCAAGGCCATGCCCTATCTCGAAAAGGCTTTTGTGCGCCACTGGGTGGCCATGTGCATGCTGGCGGTGAGCTACATGAAACGCAACAAACCGGCCAAAATGCGCGAGACCTTTGACAAGGCTGCTGCCGCGAATCGTAAGGAGCCTTTTATCTGGAACCTGTATGCCTACTGTCTGCAGCAGGTGGGCGACAAGGCCAAGGCGCGCGAGGTTCTGGAAAAGGGGATCAAAAAGGTCGGTGGCGATGAACGGCTGGACGATTCCATCAAGGCGCTGGAACAGGATCGTCGCATGAAGATGCAGGAGTACGGCGATATCTGGTACCAGTTCCACCTGGAGAAACCGGGCGCCCTGATCAAGAAGCAGACCAAGGCCCTGCAGGGGCGGCGCAAGATGCCGCGAGTCTGAAAAGCCATGGCCCGCAAGCGCAAAAACCGGCCGGTAGCGGCGGCCAGTAGCGACAAGACATTTCACAGCAGCCCCTTCAGGCAGATGGAGGGGCTGCATCATTTGGTCCCCGCCCAGGCGCCATCCGTGGTTGAGTCCTTCAGCGATAATACCTCCGTCCGCCCGGCCCCTGGAGCGGTCGCGCCGGTGGCGGATGATTTTGCCGGCGCCATGGCCCAACTGGGCGTGACGCCGCTGGCCACTGCTGACGATGGAGATAGCGTGGTGGAGGCGGCAGCTTGCCCGGAGGGCGCAGAAGCGCCGGCCGTTGACGAGCCGCGCAGCGAGCGGGAGCAGTTTCTTGCGGCCATCGGTGGTCTGGAGCCTTGCTTTCGCGATGCCTTTGCTGAGGAGGAGGACGAGGAGGCGGAGCCGGCTGCCGCGCCGCGCCGCATGAAGCTGCTGCGGCAGGGTCGTCTGCGGCCGCAGCAACAGCTCGACCTGCATGGCTGCAGCAGTGAACAGGCACTGGAGCGGGTGCGTCATTTCTTCAATCGCTGCCACCATGAAGGCCTGCAGACGGTGCTGCTGATTACCGGCCGCGGCCAGAGTTCACCTGGCGGCCAGCCGGTGGTACGCGAGGCCGTTGAACGCTTCCTGCGCCAGCGCGCTCAGGCCTGGGTGGCGGAATGGGCCCGCGCGCCGCGCCAGTACGGCGGTGAAGGCGCGCTGGTGGTGTTTCTGCGCCAGAGTGGCAAGTCACCGAACGGGGCGTCCTGATGCCATCAGCCTGTTGCGCCGGTAGCGGCTGCGAAGCCGTGGCTGCGGCGGGGACTCCTGCCGGCCGGCTTGCCTCATGAAAACATCTTCGGCTTCGTTGCTCTGGTCACCTACCTTCTTCCTGCTGGTTCTGCTGGCGGCCTTTCCGCCGCTGGCCACCGATATGTATCTGCCGGCCATCCCCCTGCTGCAGCAACAGTGGCAGCAGCCGTTGCAGGTAGTCAACCTGACGCTGGTGGCCTTTTTTGTCAGTTACTGCCTGTTTCTGCTCATCTATGGTCCTCTCTCGGACCGTTTCGGCCGCCGTCGGCCCCTGCTCGGCGGTATTGCCCTGTTTATTCTGGCATCCATCGGCTGTGCCCTGAGCAACAGTGTCGGTCAGCTGATTGTTGCCCGTATTGTGCAGGCGGCGGGCGCGGCGGCCGCTGCCGCTCTGTCTCTGGCCATCACCAAGGATATCTATCGCGACAGCGAACGTATTCGTATGCTGGCCTGGATGGGGGTGCTGATGGCCCTGGCGCCAGCGGTATCGCCCTTTATCGGCAGCCTGGTGCTGCTTTATGCCAGCTGGCGCTGGATCTTTCTGGTGCAGGCGGCGATCGCCCTGTTGGCCTGGCTGGGGGTGTTGCGCATGGGCGAAACCCTGCAGCAGCCCATCCAGACCGGCGCCCTGCAAACCGCCCGAATCTACCTGCATCTGCTGCGCAACCGGCGCTATCTGGTCTATGCCCTGATGGTGTCGACCGTGGTGCTGCCCCATTTTGCCTACATTGCTGGCAGCGCCGATATCTACATCAATCGTCTGGGGCTCGGCGAGCAGGCCTTCAGTGCCTATTTCGCCATCAACGCCCTGGCGTTTATGAGTGGCTCGCTGCTCTGTACCTGGCTGTTGCCGCGCCACGGTGCCCAACGCCTGCTGACCCTGGGATTCAGCGGTCTGTTGCTTGGCGGCCTGGTGCTGTGGCTGCAGCCCTTTGGTGGGCCGGCCGGTGTGGCCGCTTCCATGGCTATCGTCACCCTGTCGATGGGGCTGAGCCGGCCTCCCAGCAACAATCTGGTGCTCAAACAGGTCGACCGTTATGCCGGCGCCGCTTCGTCATTGCTGATTTTCATTTTTTTCATCTTCGGTGCCTTTGCCATGTGGCTGATTTCCCTCGATTGGCCCGACAAGGTTGCTGTGATCGGCCAGTTGGCGACTGCCGCCGGCAGCCTGACCCTGGGATTGTGGTTATGGCTCAAGCGGCGGGACGACTGACAGGCGGTGAAAAACCGCCAGCAGAGCCCACATGACCGGGCGGCTAAAATCAATCATTGATCCGTCATGGAATGATTTTGTGGGCCAGACCGAAATCGCATAGTTGGCCGGCGTTGTTGAAAAAACCCCCGGCCGGGACTTTTTCAACGCCGCTTGTTGCCTGTCACGGGCGGTAGTGCAGCAGCAGGTGGGTGGTGAACTGCGACATCTCTTCTTTGAAGCCATGGTGGCAGTAGAGGGAATTGTGGCTTGCCTGCGCGTGCGGCAGGGCCCATTCGCAGGCCAGATCAAGACGCCAGCGCCCGGCGGCATAGCCCAGGCCGGCGGTCAGGTGCTGTTCGGCGATGGCGGGGAAATAGGGCAGCAGGTATCTGGAGGGCACCGGGCTTTTGCCGTAGTTGTAGCCGCCACGCAACCGCCAACGGGATGACAGGCGGTATTCCAGGCCCAGCGCGATGACCCACTGGTCGTTCCAGTGCATCGGATAGTTCATGCGGATGCGCTGCGGCACCTCGTCCGCCTGATTGCGGTGCAGGCTGAAGCGGATACGGTCGATTGCCTGTGACCAGTTGATCCAGTCCACATCCAGCGCCAGCCGCAGTGCCGGACTGACCTGGTAGCTGCAGCCCAGGCCGATTTGTTGCGGCCAGTTGAAGCCATCCAGTTCGGCTTCGTAGCCACGCAGGCCGGCGCCGATAGCGTTGTAGTTGACCTGGGCGCGCCCGCCACGAAAGTGCTGATCCGTGGCGCTGAGATAGGCCCCAGCCAGCGTGAAATCCCCCCACCGGTACTGAAATCCCAGCCGCAGGGCCGCCGAATAGGCCCGCGCATCCTTCATTTTCACCCCAAAAAATCCCACTTCGGTGCAAGCAGCGCTGGCGGGCAGATAGAGGCTGGTTGCCGGGAACAGGCGCATGTCCGCTTCGGCGTAACCGAGATTGAGGCTGATACCCAGCCTCAGGCGATCATCGCTGCGGCGCCAGGCCAGCGTTGGCGTGATCTTCATATAACTCAGATTGCTGGAAAGGCTGTCATGTTCCCTGGGCAGGGGCGCCCGGTCGGCAAAGGGCGTGCGGAAATGGTGGTATTCCAGCCCCATGCCGCCTTGGGCGAAAATGCCGCAGCCGACAATGAAGGCAGAATCCGGCAGTGGGCTGGCCCAGGCCAGCAAGGGAAGGGGGAATTGCTGTTCACGTGCCAGCAGGTCGTTGCCATGGCTGTCCGCATGGTGGTTGCGCGACTGCATCAGGCTCAGACCCGCACTGATTTCGGGTTGGCAACAGCCGCTCAGCCCCGCCGGGTTGATGTTCATGGCCGTGGCGTTATCCACCAGGGCCAGATCCGCCCCGCCCATGCCGCAGGACACCGCGCCATAACCGATCAGATTCATGCCGTTGGTCGCACCTGCCCGCAACGGTGCCAGCACGACCAGTCCCACCATCAACCAGCCCAGCCACCAGCAGGCGGCGCGCGGCCGTGTTGGCATGCGCAAAAGCGTCATTTCACACCGTCTGTTAGAAAATGCCGGCCAGCCGTGGCCTGTCGACACATACAGAACCGCACAACGGGCCACAACCCATTATGGTCAGGCCTACCATACAATGTGTCGCCAGCGCATCCTTTTTATTGTGAAATTTAAGCGCGCTTATTGGAAGGCAAGGAAGGGATGATGATCGGGATCTCGTTCGTTTACCACCCCGTCAGGCTGCGCCTGCCACCCCTCCAGAGGAGGGGAATAAGGCAGAAAGAAGATTCCTCTTCCGTGGTGGGTTGACCAGCGTCTTCGTGGACGGGCACATGCCACCCTACAATGGACGGGAATTTTTCTTTGATGCGGCTGTGGCTCTCCACAGGAGGGGAATTTGCTTCCTTGGTCTGCCTCATGCTTTATTGCTCGATCCTATTCCCCTCCTGTGGAGGGGTGGCGCGTAGCGCCGGGGTGGTCAAGCGGCGTAACATGCCTTCCATGTTCTGCAATACGTCAACAGCTCGGATATGGATAACATGCAATCCGAGTGACGCTAAATACGCATCGCGTTGCTTGTCGTATTCTGCTTTGTCGTTATGACTGCTGCCGTCAACTTCGATTACCAGGGACTGGCTGGCGCAGAAAAAATCCACGATATAATTGCCGATAATTTTTTGCCGGTCGAAATCCAGACCCTGCAACTGCCTGTTTTTCAGGTGTTGCCACAGCAGCACCTCGTGCAGCATGCCGGCTTTGCGCAGTTCGCGGGCACGCGCGCGCAATGCGGGGTTGTAGGGCAGGGCCATGTAGGCTCTGGTGCTGCGTTTTACCACCCCGTCAGGCTGCGCCTGCCACCCTTCCACAGGAGGGGAATTGCCTTTCTTGCTGCGGCTGCGGTCCTCTAGCGGCGACTTTTCTTTCTCAAACCGGCTCATGTTCTCTTTTTCGATCCTATCCCCCTCCTGTGGAGGGGGCGCGTTCGGTTTCGGCGGGTTCAAGCGGGCTCCTGTGCCAGCAGGGTTTGCATCTGGGGGATGAAGGCCAGGCAGTCGTGTTCCAGAGCGCTATGGTGGCGGTGCAGTTGGTCGAAGCCGTCGGCCAGGGGATTGGGCTGGCGGGCGCGGCGGGCGATGGCCTGCAAGGCGCGCTGGATGCCGACAGGTTCGCGGTAGGCCAGCAGCCAGTTGGCCGCCAGGCGGCGTGGTAACTGGGCGGCGAAAGCCGGTGGCAACGGGCGGGGCTGCTGCAGCAGCCGGTTGATGGTGGTGGCGAACTGGTCGAGCGGCTGGGGGTGCAGGGCGGGCCAGTGGTGGGCGGCGATGTGGTCGTAGAACAGATCGACCAGAATGCCGCGGTAGCGGCCGTAGCGGGCATCGAGCTGCTGGCAGCTGTGGCGGAACAGGGGATGGTTTTCAGCCAGGCTGTCGACGCGGCGATGACGGCGCATGCCGGCGAGAACGCCGGGCGGGTAGGGCAGTTGTGGCGACAGGGGCCCTTTGACGAAATCGGCAACCAGGCTGCCGATGTAGTGGTCGGGTTCGGGGTGGGAAAACAGCAGGTGCAGCAGATCGTTCATGGGGGGTACTCCGGGGTGCCGGCGCTTCTTGGGTGAGGGATCGGGCTTGCCAGGGCGCGGCTGGCCGGCGTATGCTGCCGACGTCGCCGGGGCGGGTTGCCCGCCCGCCGGGGGCACTGTAACAGCGGGCTGTCGGCCCTGTCCAGCGGGGCGGGCGGTGGTTTTTTCTCTTCAGGATGAGGATGGCAAATGATCAACCCTGAACGTCTGTGTCAGACCTTTGAGCAGCTGGCTGCCGTCGCCAGCCCGTCGTTTCATGAAGGGGCCATTGCCCGCTTACTGACGGGTTGGTTCGAGGCGCTGGGAGCGACGGTGGAGCAGGATGATGCCAGCCAGGCAACCGGAGGCGATGCCGGCAATCTGATCATCCGCCTGCCGGCCAATCGTCATGGCGGTGCGGCGCTGCTGCTGTCAGCTCACATGGATACGGTAAATCCGGCGCAGGGGGTGCGACCGATTTTGCGTGATGGCGTGTTCACCAGTGCCGGCGATACGGTGCTGGGGGCGGACGACAAGTCGGGCATTGCCCAGATTGTCGAGGTGGTGCGCTGTCTGCGTGAGGGTGATCTGGCTCATCCGCCGCTGGAGATTGTGCTGAGCGTGTGCGAGGAGGTTGGCTTGCTGGGCGCCAAGCATCTGGATTGCAGCCGGCTGCAGGCGCGCGAAGGGCTGGTGCTGGACACCTCGGGCGTGGGCTCGGTGGCGCGTCAGGCGCCCTGCGCCAACAAGCTGCGTTTTGTGGTCGAGGGGATTGCGGCCCATGCCGGGCTGGCGCCGGAGCAGGGGCTGTCGGCCATCCAGATTGCGGCGCGCGGGCTGGCGACCATGCCACTGGGGCGGATTGATGCCGATACCACGGCCAACATCGGTCTGATCCAGGGTGGCACGGCCACCAATATCGTGCCTGAGCGGGTGCAACTGCTGGGCGAGGCGCGCAGTTTTAACCGTGCGGCGCTGGAGCGCCAGACGCGCCAGATGTGCGCCTGTCTGGAACAGGCGGTGGCGCAGGCCCGGCTGGTGGTGCAGGGCCAGGTGCGCCAGGCGAGTTTGCAGTGCGAGGTGCTGCCGGAATATCCGCTGATGGATGTGGCCGAGGATGCGCCGTTGTTGCGGCGGCTGCTGCAGGCGGCCGATCAGCTGGGCCAGCCGCTGCGGGTTGGCCGGTCGGGCGGCGGCAGTGACGCCAACATCTTCAATGCGCGGGGCATCGTCACGCTGAATCTGGCCAGTGGCATGGAAAAGGTTCACACGGTGGAGGAGTTTGTGCGCGTGACCGATCTGGTGCAGGTGGCTGAGTTGCTGCTGGCCTTTGTCTGCCAGCCGGCGGAGGTGGGCCGTGCAGACTAACCCGGCTCTTGCCCAGGTGGCTTTTCCGCCCATCACCGAGGTGAAGGGCTATCTGGCCGGGCAGAGCTTCAGTGCTGAACGGCCGCTGGTCGATCTGTGTCAGGCGATTCCCGACTATCCGCCTGCGCTGGAACTGCGCCAGCAGTTGCAGCAGTGGGCGGCCCTGCCGCAGACGGCGGTCTATTCACCGGATGAGGGACTGCCCGAGGTGCGCCACAGCCTGGCGGCCTGGTATGCCCGGCGTTACGGCCAGGGACCGGCGGCGGCGGAGATCTGCCTGACTATTGGTGCCAGTCAGGCCTTCTGGTTGGCCATGCTGCTGTTGTGCCGGCCGGGCGATGAGGTGATCGTGGCGCTGCCGGCCTATTTCGATCACCCCATGGGGCTGCAGGCCCTTGGCATCCGGCCGGTCTTTGTTGCCGCAGGTTGCGGCAGCGAACTCGATCTGGCGGCACTGGCCGGGCACATCGGCCCGCGCACGCGGGCCCTGCTGCTGGTGTCGCCCAGCAATCCTACCGGCGCGGTGCTGGCGCCGGCGCAGATCGATGCCCTGTTTGAGCTGGCCCGCTGCCACGATATTGCCCTGGTGCTGGACGAAACCTACAACGCCTTTCTGCCACCGGGTCAGCCGCCTCACCAGCTGTTTGCCCGGCCCGATTGGGGCCGCCATTTCATTCAGCTGGCTTCCTTCGGTAAAACCTTTGCCCTCACCGGTTACCGCGCCGGGGCACTGGTGGCCTCGGCCGAGTTGATCCGGCAGGCTCTCAAGCTGCAGGACAGCATGGTGGTGTGCCAGCCGCGCATTACCCAGCTGGCGGTAGCCTGGGGCTGCGATGCGCTGGATGACTGGGTGGCGGCCAACGCCCGCGCCATGCAGCAGCGCCACGATCTGTTCGTGCAGCTGTTCGATCAGCCCGGTAACGCCTTCGAGCGTCTGGCCAGCGGCGCCTTTTTTGCCTGGGTGCGCCATCCCTGGCCTGATCAGTCCGGCAGCGCCGTGACCCGGCGGTTGGCGCTGGAGCATCAGCTTATCTGCCTGCCAGGTGAAGCCTTCGGCCCCGGTTTGCAGGGCTGCCTGCGGCTGGCCTTTGGCAATGTTGCCATTGAGGCCATCCCTGCTGCCGTGGAGCGATTGCGCGCTGCTGGCGCGGCCTGACGCCACAGCTGTTCAGAAAAGATGACCGGCCCTGTCTTAAATACTTGACAGGGCTTTTTTGTTGCTTAAAATGCAACCAATTTTGTCATATTTACCGAATCCGTTCGCCAGGCTGCGGACAGCGCAAAAGACGCTATACTTCCGGGGCGAACAGCGCGACCGCTGCGGCGCATCCGTTCACCCCCCGTGACAGGAGGACATCTTGGGCTTGGCGACACAGGTGGTGCGATTCTATGTCGAGGGCTTTCGCTCCATGCGTCTGGGGCGGACGCTGTGGAAGATCATTCTGCTGAAACTGCTGGTATTCATGACGGTGTTGTATCTGTTTTTCCCCAATCATCTCAATCGCCGCTACGAGACCGATCAGCAACGGGCCGATCATGTCTTGCGGCAGCTGGCCTTGCTGCCCGACGGACAGCAGTAACCGAAGAAGGAGGCTCATGCCGTGCTTGAACAACTGGATGTGTCACAACTGAGCTGGGCGCGCGGGCAGTTTGCCCTTACCGCCATGTATCACTGGATTTTTGTGCCCCTGACCCTGGGCTTGTCGTTTCTGCTGGCCTTTTTCGAGACGCTCTATGTCAAGACCGGCAACGAGCAATGGAAGCGTATCACCAAATTCTGGATGACGCTGTTCGGCATCAACTTCGCCATTGGCGTGGCTACCGGCATCATCATGGAATTCGAGTTCGGCACCAACTGGTCGAACTATTCCTGGATGGTGGGTGACATCTTCGGCGCGCCGTTGGCGGCCGAGGGCATCTTCGCTTTTTTTCTTGAAACCACCTTCTTTGCTGTCATGTTCTTCGGCTGGAACCGTGTATCCAAGGGGTTTCATCTGTTGTCGACCTGGCTGGTGGCCATCGGCTCGAACCTGTCGGCCCTGTGGATTCTGGTGGCCAATGGCTGGATGCAGCATCCGGTGGGCATGCAGTTCAACCCGGACCGGGCCCGTTTCGAGATGGAAAGCTTCTGGCAGGTGCTGCTGTCGCCGGTGGCGGTGAGCCATTTCGTCCATACCACCAGTTCGGCCTTTTTGCTGTCGGCCCTGTTTGTCGTGACCGTGAGCTGTTGGTATCTGCTCAAGGGCCGCCATGTGGCGCTGGCCAAGAAGAGCCTGGCGGTGGCGGCCACCTTCGGCCTGATCTCGTCGGCTTTTGTCGCTTTCACCGGCGATGAGTCGGCCTACACCGCCGCACGGGTGCAGCCGATGAAACTGGCGGCCATGGAGGGCCTGTGGGACGGCGAGGTCAATGCCGATCTGGTGGCCGTCGGTATCGTCAATCCGGGCAAGAAGCCGGGCGATGACATGGACGCCTTCCAGTTCGAGATCAAGCTGCCCTATCTGCTGTCGTTGCTGGCCAACCGCGAGCTCGGCAGCTTTGTGCCGGGAATCAACGATCTGGTCTACGGCAATGCCGAGCAGGGCATCGACGGCGCCGGCGACAGGATCGCCCGCGGCAAGCAGGCCATCAGCTTGCTGGCAACCTACAAGCAGGCGCGGGACGAAGGCGATGCGGTTACGGCCGAGGCGGTGCTGCAGCAGTTCAATCAGGTGCGTGACGATATCGGTTACGGTTACCTGAGCCGGCCAGAGGATATCGTGCCGCCGGTGCCGCTGGTGTTCTACAGCTTCCATGTCATGGTGGCCCTGGGTACCCTGTTTCCGCTGCTGTTCGGCGCCATTCTGTTCTTCCTTTACAAGGACAACCTGAGCCAGCAGAAGTGGTTTTTGCGACTGGGTGTGTTGTCGGTGTTCCTCGGCTATCTGGCGTCTCAGGCCGGCTGGATCGTGGCTGAGGTCGGCCGTCAGCCCTGGGCTATTCAGGGCCTGCTCCCTGTCGGCGTGGCGCGCTCGAACCTGACCACCACCACGGTACAGATGACTTTTTTCATGTTTCTGATCATTTTCACCACCTTGCTGATTGCCGAGGTGCGCATCATGACCCGTCAGATCCAGAACGGGCCGGAGGGAGAATAACGATGGGAAATCTCGATCTTGCACAGTTGCAGCAGCTGTGGTGGCTGCTGGTGTCGGTGGTGGGCGCACTGTTCATTTTCCTGACGTTCGTTCAGGGCGGCCAGGGGTTGCTGCTGACCCTGACCCGCGATGAGGACGAAAAGACGCTGATCATCAATTCCCTCGGCAAGAAGTGGGAACTGACCTTTACCACCCTGGTCCTGTTCGGCGGGGCCTTCTTCGCCGCCTTCCCGCTGTTCTACGCCACCAGCTTCGGTGGCGCCTACTGGGTGTGGATGCTGATCCTGTTCACCTTTGTGCTGCAGGCGGTCAGCTACGAATACCGTCGCAAGCCGAGCAATCTGTTGGGCGCGCGGGTCTATGAATACTTTCTGTTCATCAACGGCACCGTCGGCATTTTGCTCATCGGCATCGCCGTGGGTACCTTCTTCACCGGCTCGAACTTCAGCCTCAATGCCTACAATTCGGTGACCTGGCATAATCCCGGCCGTGGCGTTGAAGCGGCCTTCAGTCTGTTCAACCTGTCCTTCGGCCTGTTTCTGGTGTTTCTCGCCCGGGTGCTTGGCGCCCTGTACCTGAACAACAACATCGACTACCCGCCGCTGGTGGCCAAAACCTCGGCAGCGGCCTTCAAAAACCTGCTCTATGCCCTGCCGTTTCTGCTTTATGTGCTGGTGCGGCTGCTGTTCATGAAGGGTTACGCCGTCGATCCGCAAAGCGGCACGGTGTTTCTGCAGCGCGGCAAATACCTGGCCAATCTGCTGGCGCTGCCGGTCAACGGTCTCGGCTTTCTGCTGATTGGGCTGGTACTGGTGGTGCTGGGTGTGGCGCTGACCTACTTCAAGGGCAGCCGCAAGGGCATCTGGCCGGCTGGCTTGGGGACGGTGCTGGTGGTGCTGGCGGTGTTCGCTATCGCCGGCTACAACAACACCGCCTTCTATCCGTCGCGGGTCGATCTGCAGAGTAGCCTGACGCTGGCAACGGCATCGAGCAGCCATTACACCCTGACGGCCATGAGCTATATCGCCCTGGCTATTCCGGTGGTGCTGGCCTATGTCGCCTATGTCTGGCGTCTGCTCGATGCCCGCAAGCTTGGCGCGGCGGATCTGACGACAGGCGATGAAAAGTATTAAACCTTTTGCCGAAGGAGTAAGACGATGATGACCTTCATCATGGTGGTTGGCTGGTTTGGCGTGGTGATCGGCTCCTATGTGGCGGCCGAGCTGGTGCTGAAAAAACTCAATCTGTACAACAGCTGAAATCGTAAAAAGTCCGGCCAGGGACGTTATGTGCCCCAACCCTGGGGGCGATGATGCCTTTTTGCAAAGTCATCACAACGGATCTGACCAGGATTTGCTATGCTGCGGCCGCACGGAACAAGGTTCCGTGCGGCTGTTGCCGTCTGCAGCGCCAGAGAGATCGCAACACGCGGCCGGGCGGCCTGGCAAGTCAAAGCGAAAGGAGTTGACTGTGACCAATGAAATCCGGCTGGAAAGCTGGGCGCAACTGCAGGAGGTACTGTTCGCCGATTCCTGGGATAGCCAGATCGGCCGTTTCCGTTCGCGGCTGGCCTTTCGCGGCCTGTCCGACAGTCGCTATCCGCTGGCCACCACGCTGATGCGGCTGGGCGGCGACTACGCCGAGCTGGAACGTCACCTGCTGCGCAATTTCAAGAAATACGCCCACCGCAGCATGGTCGAACGCGATTCGGTGTGGCACTGGCTGACGCTGGCGCAGCACCATGGCCTGCCGACCCGCCTGCTCGACTGGACCTATTCGCCTTATGTGGCGCTGCATTTCGCCACCGCCAATATCGAGCAGTTTGACTGTGACGGCGTGATCTGGGCGGTGAACTACCTGCTGGCGCATCAGCACCTGCCTGAACGGTTGCGCGCCAAGCTTGACGCTGAGGGCGCCAACGTATTCACCACCGAGATGTTCAGTGACAGCGTCGCCACCCTGGCCGAACTGGCGGCGTTGAGCGACCGCAACTATGTGGTCTTTGTCGAACCCTCGTCGATTGACGACCGTATCGTCAATCAGTTCGGCATGTTTTCACTGATGCCCGATGTGCGCGGCCGGCTTGATGCTTGGCTGGCCGATCAGCCGCAGCTGTGGCAACGGCTGATCATTCCGCGCCAGCTCAAGTGGGAGGTGCGTGACAAGCTCGACCAGGCCAATATTACCGAGCGGGTGTTGTTCCCCGGCCTTGACGGCCTGAGCAGCTGGCTGCGGCGCCATTACAGCCCGCGCCATGCTGATCCGCAGTGACGAAAATGTAACAACGCCCCGCCGGCAACGAACCGGTGGGGCGTTGTGGTTGCGGCGGGGCGGATGCAAACGCGATCAGCTGGCGGCGGTGTTGTGCAGATGGACGTCCTGCTGGGGGAAGGGAATGCTGATGCCTGCGGCATCAAAGCGGGTCTTGATGGTTTCGGTCAGATCATAGTACACCGCCCAGTAGTCCTTGGTGGCAACCCAGGGCCGCACCACCAGGTTGACGCTGCTGTCGGCCAGTTCACTGACCGCCACCAGGGGTTTGGGCTCAGGCAGGATGCGGCTGTCGGCTGCCAGTATCTGCTCCAGCACCTGTTTGACATGCGCCAGATCGTCGGTGTAGCTGACGCCGACGGTCAGGTCGATGCGGCGGGTGTTGTTGGCCGAGTAGTTGACGATGTTGCCGCTCATCAGGTTGGCGTTGGGGACGATGACCAGTTTGTTGTCGGGCGTCAGCAGATGAGTGGTGAAAATCTGGGTTTCCTGCACCTGACCGGCCACGCCGCCGCCTTCGATGTAGTCGCCAGTCTGGAACGGCCGGAAGATGATCATCAGCACGCCGGCGGCGAAGTTCGACAGCGAGCCCTGCAGTGCCAGACCGACAGCCAGACCGGCGGCACCGAGAATGGCGATGAACGAGGTGGTCTGGATGCCGATCTGATTGAGGGCGGCGATGACGACGAAGGCCAATAGGGCCATGTAGGTGAGGCTGCAGACAAAGGAAACCAGTAGGTCATCCACCTTGCTGCGGGTCAGCACCCGGCGTACGGCGAGCCGCAGCAGACGGGCGATCCAGCGGCCGACGAACAGGATGAAAATGGCAGCGATCAGTTTGGGGCCATAGATAAAGATCAGATCCAGAATGCGGGGAATCAGCTTTTCCGGGTCGAGCAGCTGAGAGAAATCCATTGCAGCCTCCAAAAAAGTCAGAAGAAAAAAGAACATTCATGTTTTCAGCCTTCTTTCTTTATAGGCAGGGCAGGTCAAATTTGTCAACGCAGGGGCAAAAAAGGCCCCGCCGGGCGACGGGCGCGGCGGCGGGGCGGTTCAGCGGCGGGTGACGGGCTTACCAGGGCCAGAAGATGACGACGCGTGGCGCGTTGTGGCGTGGCTGGTGGCGCTGAACCGGCAGCGTGGCGCAGCCACGGCGAGACCGCTGCGCCAGCCGCCGCACGTCGGCCTTGCGCGGCTTGGGCGGCGGTTGTACAACGACCCGTACCGGTGGTGGACAGGCGGTCCGGCCGATGGTCGGCCGCTCGTGCGGGCCGAAACCCGCTCGCTCGTTGTCATGCCGGCTGCCAGGGTGGCCATCGTGGCGGCCGTCGCGGGCCAGTGCCGGACTGGCAGAAATGGCCGCGAGCAGCAGGACTAACAGCAGCGGTCGGATGGCCCTGGCGCAGTTGGTGCGACGGGGGGAGCCCTTGGCCGAACCCTGGGCAAAATCTTCGGACGGATTGTGTTCTGTGCGCATGACATCCTCCTGTGATGGGGGGGGGGACAAACCGGTCGACCGTTTGTGGTCTGTGGTCCGGCTTTGTCCACAGGCTGCCACGGGAGCCTTTCCCCTGCATTCGACAGCGATCCATATTGGCCCCGATGTCGGGTTGTTTTTGCCGGATTCCGGCAGGTTGTCGGGGGCATTCCGGAGGTATTGGCCCCGTCGACGGTGGTCAGGATATGCGCGAGGGCTTGGTCGGGCGCCTCTTTTGGTATACAGTGCCGGCGGTGCGGAAACTCGCTGACCACTGTAGTGCCGCAAGCTTCTCGCGGGTTTGACGTACAAGCCGTCCGTCTCTTGGCGCGACCCGGGCGCCCTGGGCCTCGGGCGCCTTTTGCCTGGCCAGCCAGCCCGATGCTTCATGCGATGGCATCGGGCTGCGACCCCTGCCTGTTCCCCTGGGTGCGGTCCGCCGGTGGGCCGATAATGAAACAAGAAGGAAGCAATGCTGCAGCTCAGTCATATTGAAGTCAATTTTTCCGGTCGGCGGATCTTTGCCGATATCAGCTGGCATCTCAAGCCGGGCCAGCGTGTCGGTCTGTGCGGCGAGAACGGTGCTGGCAAGTCGACCCTGCTCAAACTGCTGTGTGGCCAGGTGGAAGCCGATCGGGGCGATCTGGTACTGGCCCGCGGCACCAGCATCGGTTATCTGCCGCAGGATGGTCTGACCTACCGTGGGCGCAGCCTGTATGCCGAGGTGGAGAGTGCCTGCGCCGAGGTGCTGGCCCTGGGGCGGGAGATGGCCGAACTGGAACAGCGCATCGCCGGTGACGCCGACGAAACGGCCTTGGCGCGCTATGCCGAGGTGCAGGAGCGCCATCGCCAACTGGGCGGTTTTAGCCTCGAAGCCGATATCGCGCGCGTGTTGCATGGTCTGGGTTTTTCCCGGAGCGATTGGGATAAACCCTGCGAGCAGTTTTCCGGTGGCTGGCAGATGCGCATCGCCCTGGCCCGCTTGCTGTTGCAACGGCCCAACCTGCTGCTGCTTGACGAGCCGACCAACCATCTGGACCTGCCGGCGCGTGATTGGCTGGAAAGCTACCTGATCGGTTATCCCGGCAGTGTGGTGCTGGTGTCACATGATCGTTTCTTTATGGACCAGGTGGTGCAGCGCATTGTCGAGCTGTGGAACGGTGGCCTGACCGAATATCCCGGCAATTATTCACTCTATCTGCAGGAGCGCGATCGGCGGGTGGATGCCCTGCGGGCGGCCAAGCAGCAGCAGGACGAGGAGATCGAGCGCCTCGAAGCCTTCATTAACCGCTTTCGTTATCAGGCCAACAAGGCTGCTCAGGTGCAGAGCCGTGTGCGCCAGCTGGACAAGATCGAGCGCATTCAGATTCCCCCCCAACGCAAGAAAATCGCCTTTCGTTTTCCATCAGCGCCACGCAGCGGCAAGGAACTGATCGTGCTGGAGCAGGTGGCCCAGCGCTATGCCGATCTGCAGGTGTTCAGCGGTGTCGATCTGACCATCAGCCGGGGCGAGCGGGTGGCGCTGGTGGGTGCCAACGGTGCCGGCAAGTCGACCCTGATGCGGCTGTTGTGTGGCGTGGAAGCGCCGGCGCAGGGCTGCTGCCGGCTGGGCCATCAGGTCGAGCTGGCCTATTTCGCCCAGGATCAGGCGCAGGTGCTCAATCCGGCCAATACGGTGCTGCAGGAAATTACCGCGGCCGCGCCGGTGGCCATGGTGCCACGTCTGCGCGATGTGCTGGGCAGCTTTCTGTTCAGTGGCGACGATGTGCATAAATCCGTCGCCGTGCTGTCCGGCGGTGAGCGTAACCGGCTGGCGCTGGCCATTTTGCTGTTGCGGCCGGCCAATCTGCTGCTGCTCGACGAGCCGACCAACCATCTCGATCTGGCGTCGAAGGAGGTGCTGCTCGATGCTCTGCGGCACTACAGCGGCACGCTGGTGTTCGTGTCGCACGACCGCTATTTTGTTGACAGTCTGGCGACGCGGGTGTTGGAGGTGGCCGATGGCCGGGTGACCTCCTGGCCGGGCAACTACGAGGATTTTTTGCGCGCCAAGCAGGCGCTGGGGCAGGGCGGCCATGCGCAGCTGCGGGTGGAAAGCTGCGCTGTTGCGGCTAACGGCCGACCTGGCGAGGACAAGCAGGCCCGCATGGAGGAACACGCCCGCCGGCGCGAGCAGGTCAAGCAACAGCGGCGGCTGCAGAAGGAACTGGAGCAGATTGAAGGACGGATCGGTGAGCTGGAGACGCGGCGTGATGGCCTGGAACGGGAACTGGCCGATCCGGCGCTCTATGCCGAGCCGGCGGCCTTCAATGCCCGCAGTGCCGACTATGCCGCTGTTGACGCCGAGTTGACGGCGGCCTATGCCGAGTGGGAAGAGCTGCAGCACCAGGTCGAGGGCCTGGAGGAGGCATCATGAGACTGTTGCCACGGGGGCGCAGCGTCAAGTCAGGTCTTGATGCGGCCCGTTTGAAGATGCCGGAAACCCTGGTCAAGCTGGCCAGCAGCGGTCTGACCGGCACCATCGGTTTTGATGGCGACGATCAGTGCGGCGTACTCTGCTGCGAGGAGGGCCAGATCGTGGCGGCCCTGTGGCAGCAGGACGATCAGCGCCACAGCGGTGTGGCGGCCCTGCAGGCCATCTTTCGCCTGCTGCAGAGCCGCTCCTGCCCGCTGCAGCTTTACCGGTTTGATGCGGACGTGCTGCCGCTGCTGCAGCAGGTCTGCCACGGTGAACACCTCGCCTGTGGTCAGGTGCTGGACTGGCTGGATGTCGATCGTCTGCTGGCGGAATTGCGTCGCACCGCCTTCACTGGCGCCTTGCGGCTCTACAGCGCCCGCCAGCTGTGCCTGATCTTCTACCGCGACGGCCGGCCGAGCGGTTTCTGTCCTGACGATGCCGGCGGATTGACCCGGCGCCTGGAGCTGCACAACTCCGTGGCGCTGGAACCCGATGGCCGTTTTGATCTGATCCGTTCTGTCGCCCGGCCTGACCGGCTGGCCGGCAGCACGACCGGCGCCGGACTGGAAAAACTCTGGCTGGGGGTCTGGCGCCAGCTTAATCCGTAGCCGGTCCGTCCGCCGTGCCGGCGCTGGTGTCGTCGTCGCCCACCAGCACGATTTCGATACGGCGGTTCTGGGCGCGGCCTTCGGCGGTGTCGTTGTCGGCCACCGGTCGGTACGGACCGAAGGCGGCGATTTCAAGCTTTTCTCCACCAATGCCCGATTGTTGCTGCAGAAAACGCACGACATGGCTGGCGCGGGCGGCGGCCAGCTCCCAGTTGCTGGGAAAGCGCTGCTGCAGGCTGGCCTTGATGGGCCGATTGTCGGTGTGTCCCTCCACCCGGATGCGCTTGCCCGCGACCTTTTTCAGGGCGCCACCCACCTGCCGCAGCACCCGGTACCCCTCCTCGGTCAGTTCCGCCGTGCCCGAGGCAAACAGCACCTTTTCCACCAGATTGACGGTCAGCTGACCCTTGAGCTGGCGAATGGTCAGTTCGCCGCGCTCAAGCTCCTTTTCCAGGGTGCCGACCAGCTCGTTGTAGGTGCTCGACATCTGGGCCAGGCGCGCCTCGCGGGCGATACGCTCGCGTTCCAGGTTACGCTGCAGTTCGGCGCTGAGCTGCTGCAGATGCTGTCGCTGCTCCTCCAGCTGCCGCTGTTTTTGCTGCTGTGCGCTGATTTCTTGCTGCAGCGTCTCGACTCTGGCATGATAAATCCCGGACAGACGCTCACGCTCGGCCTGCTGTTCCACCAGCGCCTGTTCCAGAGAAGCCTGGGCGTCAGCCAGAGATGTCTTGATCTGGCCGCGATCCTCTTCACACCGATCCAGCTGCAGGCGCAGCTGTTCGGCCGAACTGACCTGCTGATCGTAACGGGTTTTGCTGACACAGCCTGTCAGGAGCAGGGCCGCGCATAACAACAGAATCGGGAGCCTGGGCAACAACGACGACATCGGCAACCTCCTTGGGAAAGACGTGATGGCGGTGGGAGCGCAAGGCTGGACCACCGTCTGGCTGTTCACGGCTAGTTGTAACACAGGCCGCCCAAGGGCGGAAGGGGCGGGGCGCCGGGCGCCGCCGTGGCACAAACCTCAGAAAAAGGCAGGAACAGGCGCATGTTGTTTGAAGTAGATGAAATTATTACCCGCGCCCTGCGCGAGGATATTGGTACCGGCGATGTTACGACAAGGGCGACGGTGCCGCCCGGCCGGCAGGCGCGGGCCCAGCTGGTGGCCAAGGACGATTTTGTGCTCTGTGGTATCGAGGTGGCGCGGCAGGTGTTCAGCCGGCTCGATCCGGACATCTGTTTCGAAGCCCTCAAAAGCGATGGCAGCCGGGTTGGCCGGGGCGAGGTGCTGGCCTGGCTCAAGGGCGATGCCGCCCAGCTGTTGCAGGGCGAACGGGTCGCTCTCAATTTGCTGCAGCGCATGAGCGGCATCGCCACCACCACGGCGGCTTATGTCGCCGCCGTGGCCGGCAGTAACGCCACCATTGTCGATACCCGCAAGACCATGCCCGGTTTGCGTGTACTCGACAAGTACGCTGTCCGTATTGGCGGTGGCCAGAATCATCGTACCTCGCTGTACGATGGCGTGCTGATCAAGGAAAACCACATCGCCGCTGCCGGCGGCATTGTGCCGGCGGTGCAGCGTGCCCGTACCCAGGTGCCGCACACCTTGAAGATCGAGGTCGAAACGCGCGATCTGGATGAGGTGCGTCAGGCGTTGGAGGTGGGGGCCGACATCATCATGCTGGACAACATGAATCTTGAGCAGATGGGTGAGGCCGTGACCCTGATTGGCGACCGGGCTCTGACCGAGGCTTCCGGCGGCGTCAATCTCGACCGTGTTGCCGCCATTGCCGCCACTGGTGTGCGGCTGATTTCCGTTGGGGCTCTGACCCATTCCGTGCGGGCTGCTGATATCTCGCTGCTGTTCACCTAGGGGCTGGCGATGGCTGATCCGGGGATGCGCCACGCCATTGTACAGCTGCTGCTTGAAGCCGGAGAGGCTTGTCTGTCGGGCCAGCAGATCAGCAGCCGGCTGGGGATCAGCCGGGCGGCGGTGTGGAAGCACATTGAGGCGTTGCGTCATGACGGTTTCGATATCTGTGCCCAGACCGCCCGTGGCTACCGCCTGCGCCATTGCCCCGACCGGCTGTTGCCGGCGGCCATCGATGCCGGCCTGACCACCGCCTTTGTCGGCCGCCAGATCGACTACCATGCCTGTATCGATTCGACCAATGAACGGGCCAGCCAGCTGGCGCGAGCGGGCGCCGAGGAGGGTCTGGTGGTGCTGGCCGAGGAACAGAGCGCCGGCCGTGGCCGGCTGGGGCGCAGCTGGCGTTCGCCGGCCGGCGTGAACCTGTATGCCTCGCTGGTACTGCGGCCCCAGGTGCCGCTCAACCAGGCGGCGCAGCTGACCTTTCTTTCCGCTGTGGCGGTGGCCCGTGCCGTCGAGCAGATCAGCGGTCTGCAGGTTCAGCTCAAATGGCCCAACGATGTGCTGCTGCAGGGGCACAAACTGGCTGGCCTGCTCAACGAACTCAGCGCCGAAACCGAGGGTATTCACCATTTGATTGTCGGCATTGGCGTCAACCTCAACATGACCGCCGACCAGTTCTCCGCTGATCTGCGGTATCCGGCCACCTCGCTGCTGCTGGCGACGGGCCGGCCTGTTGACCGGGTTCACTTTGCCCAGCTGTTGTTTCAGGAGCTTGAACAGCTCTATCTGCTGCTGCAGCGCAGTGGTTTCACGCCTCTGCGATTGGCCTGGGAGGCCCTGTGCGATCTGACCGGCCGGTCGGTACAGGTTGATTGCGGCAGCGAAATCCTCTATGGCACGGTGGCCGGACTGGCCGAGGATGGCGCGCTGCTGCTGCGCACGGCGGCCGGAGATATTCACCCCGTTTATGCCGGCGATGTGCGGCCCTGGCCGCCTGTTGCCTCAAATCACTGAAATCAAGGAGCTGTTCATGTCTGCTGTTGTCCGCTGTGGTCTTGCGAGGTGCACATGCTGCTGGTGATCGATGTCGGCAATACCAACACGGTTCTGGGGCTGTACGCCGCCGGAGCCCTCAAGCACAGCTGGCGGATTCGCAGTGACAAGGCGCGTACCGCCGACGAGTACGCCGTCTTGTTCGGCAACCTGTTTGCCCTGCAGGGCTTGCGGCTGGAGCAGGTTCGGGCGGTGATGATTTCCTGTGTGGTGCCGCCGCTGCTCGATACCCTCCAGCGCCTATGTCGCAGCTATTTCGCGTTGGAGCCTGGCCTGGTCGGGCCGCAGATGAAAACCGGCATGACCCTGTGCTACGACAATCCGCAGGAGGTGGGCGCCGACCGCATCGTCAACGCCGTGGCGGCCTACCATAAGCACCGCTGCAGCCTTATCGTGGTCGATTTTGGCACCGCTACCACCTTCGACTACATCTGCCCGGCCGGCAGCTACCAGGGCGGCGCCATCGCGCCCGGGCTGGCCATTTCCGCCAATGCCCTGCACGATCATGCCAGCAAGCTGCCACGCGTGGCCCTGCAACCGCCGCCGCAGGTGGTGGCGAAAAACACGGTGCACAGCATTCAGGCCGGTCTGCTGTTCGGCTATGCCGGGCTGGTGGATGGCATTGTCCGCCGAATGGCCCGCGAGGTGGCGACCACGCCCAAGGTGGTGGCCACCGGCGGCCTGGCGCGCCAGATTGCCGGCGTTTCCGAGACCATCGAGGAGGTGGACGATCTGCTGACCCTCGATGGTCTGTTTTTGTTGCATCAGCTCAATCCCTGAGGTTTACAACGGCCAACGGCCGAAAAAAGTCCGATTTCGTGCGATCTGTGGCAAGACCTTCTTCAACCGACAGGAACGAAAGGAGCGACCATGGCACAACAGGAGACGACATCGATTCGCAATGTAGGGATTGTCGCCCATGGCGGCGCCGGCAAAACCTCCCTGGTGGAGGCCATGCTGTTTAATACCGGCATGACCGACCGGCTCGGCAAGGTGGATGACGGCACCTCGAACATGGATTTCGAGCCGGAGGAAATCAAGCGCCGAATCACCATCAGCTCCAGTCTGCACCATTGCCCGTGGAAGGATCACAGCCTGCATCTGGTCGACACGCCGGGCTATTCCAACTTTCTCCACGATACCCGCAACTGCCTGCGGGTGCTGGGTGGCGGGGTGCTGATCGTTTCGGCCATCAGCGGTGTCAAGGCCCAGACCCAGAAGATCTGGCAGTGGGCCAGGGAATACGAGGTGCCGCTGATCGCCTTTGTCAACAAGCTTGATCGCGAACGGGCCGATTGCCTGCGCGCCGTCGACGACATGGAGAAGATGCTTGGCTGCCGTGGGGTGCTGGTCAACATGCCGCTGGGACAGGACGGCGATTTCCGGGGCATCATCGATCTGGTCAACATGCGGGCGCGGCTGTTTCAGTTCGATGAAAAAGGCACCTACCGCGAGGAAGACATTCCCGCCGAATACCTGGCCGAAGCCCAGCGCCTGCGTGCCCTGCTGCTTGAAGCGGTGGCCGATGCCGATGACAGCCTGATGGAGAAATACCTGGAAAACGAGGATCTCTCGCGTGAGGATATTCTCCAGGGGTTGCGCGAGGGCACCCTCACCGGTGTGTTCACGCCGGTCCTCTGTGGCAGCGCCACCGCCAATATCGGGGTGCGCCAGCTGCTCGATTACATCGTTCACTGCCTGCCATCGCCGGTGGACAAGGGCGTGCAGATCGGTACCCGCCCTGCCAGCGACGAAATGGTGGAGCGGCAGCCCGACCCGCAGGCGCCGTTCTCCGCAATGGTGTTCAAAACCATCAACGATCCCTTCTCCGGCAAGCTGACCCTGTTCCGCATCTATTCCGGCACCCTCAAGTCCGATTCGAGTGTCTACAACGCCACCCGCGAACAGGACGAACGCGTCGGCCAACTCTATGTGCTTGAAGGCAAGAAACAGGTGCCCATCGCCGAGGCCAAGGCGGGCGATATTGTTGCCGTGGCCAAGATGAAGCATACCGCTACCGGCGACACCCTGTGCAGTTCCACCGATCCGGTGCGGTTCGACAGCATTCTGCAGCTTAAGCCGGTGATCTCTTTTGCCCTCAAGGCTTGCAGCAAGGCCGACGAGGACAAGATTCATACCGGTCTGCAGCGACTGATGGAGGAAGATCCGACCCTGCAGATCAGCCGCGACGAGCAGACCCACGAAATGATTCTCTCCGGTATGGGGCAGGTGCATATCGAGGTGGCGGTGGAACGGCTCAAACGCAAGTATGGCGTGGAGGTCGAATTGCAGGCGCCCAAGGTGCCGTATCGTGAAACCATTCGTGGCAAGGCGCGGCTGCAGAACAAATACAAGAAGCAGTCGGGCGGGCGCGGCCAATATGGCGATGTCTGGATCGAACTGGAGCCTTTGGCGGCCGGTGGCGGCTACGAGTTTGTCGACAACATTGTCGGCGGCGTGATTCCGCGCCAGTACATCCCGGCGGTGAGCAAGGGCATCCAGGAGGCCATGGCCAAGGGTACCCTGGGCGGCTATCCGGTGGTCGATGTCAAGGTGACACTGTTCGACGGCTCGCACCATTCCGTCGATTCATCGGAAATGGCCTTTAAGATTGCCGGTTCCATGGCGTTCAAGAAGGGTATGGAGCAGGCCCGGCCGGTGCTGCTTGAACCCATCATGCAGATGGAGGTGATCGTGCCGGACGACTGCATCGGCGATGTCATCGGCGATATCAATTCGCGCCGTGGTCGGGTGCTGGGGGTCGAACCCCAGGCCGGCAGCCAGGCTGTGATTGTTCAGGTGCCCATGGCCGAGGTGTTGCGCTATGCCCCTGAATTGCGCTCGATGACCTCGGACCGGGGTCTGTTCACCATGGAGTTTTCCCACTACGAGGAGGTGCCGTCGCACCTGACCGCCAAAGTCCTGGCGGAACGCAATGCCGGAGACTGATTGTTGACTTCGCCGGATTCCTCCCTGGACGGGCAACTGCAGCTATCCGCCGCCGTTGCCCGTCTGCTCGACCCCGCCACCAGCACCAGCCAGCGCCAGCAGGCCGTTCGCGGTCAGCTGGCGCTGGACATGCGCGATCAGCTGCTGCTGTGGTTCTGCATCTGCCGGCAGGATGATGTCGCGCTGTGCGGCCAGGCCGAAGCCGCCCTGCGCGCCAGCACGGCCATGGCCCTTAAGCCGCTGTTGCAGGACAGCCACCTGCCGCCCGAGCTGTTCGATTTTGTGCTGCGGGTGCGGGCCGACGATCTGGGTACCGTCATCCTGCTGCGCAGCAATCCGGTCGTGCCTGTTTCAAGTTGGCAACGCCTGTTCGGTCACTGCAGCTACGAGGTGCTGAGCTTCTTCTTCGACAGTATCTGCCCGTTTAAATTGCGGCCGCAGGAGTTGCAGGCGGTGCTGCACAACACGCAGGCCACCGAGGCCATGCGGCAGCAGGCCCGCGAGCGGCTGTCGGCCAGCGGTGTTCAGCCGCAGGAAACGGGCGGTACGGCTGCTGCAGGGACTGCGTCAGCCGCGCTGCTGGAGGATGAGGCGGTTTTTACTGCCGAAGAGGCTGAGGACGAGGCCCTGGCCATCAGCAGCAAACAGCAGCTGGCGCAGGAACTGGGCATTGGCGAAAAGATCAAGATGGCCATGACCGGAGACAAGGAGTGGCGCACCATCCTGCTGCGGGACAGCAACAAGCAGGTCAGCACCGCCGTTTTGCAGAATCCGCGGATTACCGAAGGCGAGATTCTGCTGCTGACGCAGAACCGCAGCGCCAGCGACGAGCTGATCCGGCCGATTCTCCTCAATCGTGAATGGCTGAAAAACTACGCCATCCGTCACGCCCTGGTGCAGCATCCGCGCACCCCCCTGCCGCAGGCCCTGCGTTTTCTGGCCACGCTCAACGACAAGGATATCCGCGTGCTGGCCAAAAGCCGGGGCATTTCCTCGGTGCTGGTCAATGCCTGCCGGCGCATGCTGGCGGCCAAGACCCAGCGCTAGACGCGGGCCGTTTTTTCGTTTGACCCTGCCGCTCGCCCTGTGTTAGTGAAAAAGCGTTTTAAAATCAGTATTTTATCCTGATCAAATCTTTAGTTTGGGCCGATGAAACATGGCCCGGGAGGAATCTGTCCATGTCCAGTATTCTCGATGTCACGGTCGGGGGCATGCTCGAAGAGATGGCCCGCCGTTTTCCTGCCAACGATGCCCTGGTCTACCCGGATCGCGGCCTGCGCTACAGCTATGCCGAATTCGATGCCCTTTGCGATCGCATCGCCCGTGGTCTGCTGGCGCTGGGGGTGAAAAAGGGCGACCATGTCGCCATCTGGGCCACCAATGTGCCGGAGTGGGTGGTGCTGCAGTTCGCCACGGCCAAGATGGGGGCGGTGCTGGTGACGGTCAACACCAACTACAAGTCGAGCGAACTGGAATACATCCTGCAACAGTCGGATGCCACCTGCCTGTTTCTGGTGCAGGGCTTCAAGGATACCGACTATGTGGCCACCCTCAACGAGGTGGTGCCCGAACTGGCCGGATCACGGCCGGGCCAACTGGCCTGCGCCCGGCTGCCGTACCTGAAGCAGGTGGTGTTCATCGGCGGCGGCGCGCCGGCCGGCATGCTGGCGTTTGCCGAACTTGAGGCCCTGGCCGATCAGGTCAGCCCGGCGCAACTGGCCCAGGTCAAGGCGACGCTTGATCCGCAGGACGTCATCAACATGCAGTACACCTCGGGAACCACCGGCTTTCCCAAGGGGGTGATGCTGACCCACCACAACATCGTCAACAACGGCTACAACATCGGCGAGTGCATGCGCTTCAGCGAGCAGGACCGTCTGTGCATTCCGGTTCCGTTCTTTCACTGCTTCGGCTGCGTGCTGGCGGTGCTGGCCTGCGTTACCCATGGTTCGACCATGGTGCCGGTGGAAACCTTCAGTGCCGAGGCCGTGCTGAAAACCGTGGCGGCGGAACGCTGCACCGCTCTGCACGGCGTGCCGACCATGTTCATTGCCGAGCTGGAGCACCCGGCCTTTGACAAGTACGATCTGACCAGTCTGCGCAGTGGTATCATGGCCGGTTCGCCTTGCCCCATCGAGGTGATGAAGCGGGTGATCCGCGACATGCACGCCACCGAGATCACCATCGCCTACGGTCAGACCGAATCCTCGCCGGTCATCACCCAAACCCGCACCGATGATCCGATTGAGCTGCGGGTGGCCACCGTTGGCCGGGCACTGCCCCATGTCGAGGTCAAGATTGTCGATATTGAAACCGGCGCCACCCTGCCGCCCGGCAAGCAGGGGGAACTCTGTACCCGTGGCTATCATGTGATGAAGGGTTATTACAAGATGCCCGAAGCCACCGCCGCCGCCATCGATGGCGATGGCTGGCTGCATACCGGCGATCTGGCGGTGATGGACGAAAACGGCTACTGCAAGATCACCGGCCGCATCAAAAACATGATCATCCGCGGTGGCGAGAATATCTACCCGCGCGAGATCGAGGAATTTCTCTACACCCATCCGGCGATTTCCGATGTGCAGGTCTATGGCGTGCCCGACCGCAAGTTCGGTGAGGAGGTCATGGCTGCGATCAAGATCAAGGAGGGTGTGCAGCTGACGGAAGACGAGGTCAAGGCGTTCTGCAAGGGGCGCATTGCCAATTACAAGATTCCGCGCTACGTCCGCTTTGTCGATGAATATCCGATGACCGCCAGCGGCAAGATCCAGAAATTCAAGCTGCGTGAGATGGCGATTCGCGAACTGCAACTGGAGGAGGCCGCCGCCATCGAAACGGCCTGATCCCCGCCCGTCGTTATCCATCGCAAAAGAGCGCCACGCCGCCGCATCCCGCCAGGGAAGCGGCGGTGTTTTTTTTGCCGGACTGGCCCTTGTTCCCCCTTGGGCGGTTGTGTTACGTTGCACTGTTTTTTTCGAGCCGTCCCACAGCCACCTCCCGCCAGCGGCCGATGTTCGCCGGGGTGGGAGTCCAGTCCTGGAGAGCCGCATGATCCGCAGTCTGTCGCGAAAACTGTTCGGCACCAAGAACGACCGTGAAATCAAAAAGATGCGAGCCACCGTGGCCCGCATCAACGCCCTTGAAGAGGAAACCGCCGCCCTGGATGATGCGGCGTTGCAGCACAGGACCGTCGAATTCCGCCAGCGCCTGGCGCAGGGCGAATCCCTCAACGATCTGCTGGTGGAAGCCTTTGCCGTGGTGCGCGAGGCCGCCCGCCGGGTGCTGGGCATGCGCCACTTCGATGTTCAGCTCATTGGTGGCATGGTGCTGCACGCCGGCAAGATCGCCGAGATGAAAACCGGCGAGGGCAAGACCCTGGTGGCGACCCTGGCGTCCTACCTGAACGCCCTGCCGGCCAGGGGCGTGCATGTGGTGACGGTCAACGATTATCTGGCCCGTCGCGACAGTGAATGGATGGGGCGGGTTCACCGTTTTCTCGGCCTTACCGTCGGCTGCGTGGTGCATGGCATCAGCGATGCCGAGCGCAAGGCGGCCTATCGCTGCGATATCACCTATGGCACCAACAACGAGTTCGGTTTCGATTATCTGCGCGACAACATGAAGTTCGACCTGGCCGACTATGTGCAGCGGCCGCTGGCCTACGCCATTGTCGATGAGGTCGACTCCATCCTGATTGACGAGGCGCGCACGCCGCTGATCATCTCCGGTCCCAGCGAGGCCTCCAGCGATCTGTATTACCGGGTCAACACCGTTATTCCCCGCCTGACCCGTGGCCAGGTGATCGAACACCGCGATGCCGGCAAGCTGGGCCAGACCCTGCGCGAATTCACCGGCGATTACACCATCGACGAGAAGGCCAAAAGCGCCACCCTTACCGAGGCCGGCGTGGCCCGGGTGGAGCAGATTCTTGGCATTGAAAACCTCTACGACCCCCGCCACATTGAACTGCTGCACCACGTCAATCAGGCCCTCAAGGCCCACACCCTGTTCCGCAACGAGGTCGACTATGTGGTCAAGGACGGCGAGGTCATCATCGTCGACGAGTTCACCGGCCGGCTGATGCCGGGCCGGCGCTGGAGCGATGGCCTGCATCAGGCGGTGGAAGCCAAGGAAGGGGTGAAGATCGAAAGCGAGAACCAGACGCTGGCGACCATTACCTTCCAGAACTATTTCCGCATGTACGACAAACTCGCCGGCATGACCGGCACCGCCGATACCGAAGCGCAGGAATTCGCCGAGATCTACAAGCTCGACGTGGTGGTGATACCGACCAACCGGCCCAACCAGCGCCACGACCTGGCCGATGTGATCTACAAGAGCGAAAAAGAGAAGTTCAACGCCGTCATCGAGGATATCGTCGCCTGCCACCACAAGGGGCAGCCAGTGCTGGTGGGGACCATCTCCATCGAAAATTCCGAGCGGCTGGCGGAACTGCTCAAGAAGCGTGGCGTGCGTCACAACGTGCTCAACGCCAAGCACCATGAAAAGGAAGCCGAGATCGTCGCCCAGGCCGGTCGGCTCGGCGCCGTGACCATTGCTACCAACATGGCCGGGCGCGGCACCGATATCGTGCTGGGCGGCAACCCGGAGATGATGGCGCGGGCGGCGGCCGGCGCCGATGCCGAACCCGAGCAACTGGCCGCGCTGCAGGCGCGTTTCACCAGCGAATGTGCCGCTGAAAAGGAGCAGGTTCTGGCCGCCGGCGGTCTGTATATCCTCGGTACCGAGCGGCACGAGTCGCGCCGTATCGACAACCAGCTGCGTGGCCGGGCCGGCCGCCAGGGTGATCCGGGCTGCAGCCGTTTCTATCTGAGTCTGGAAGATAACCTGCTGCGCATCTTCGGCAGTCACCGTGTCGCCTTTGTGATGGACAAGCTCAAGATTCCCGAAAACGAGCCCATCGAGCACGGCATCATCTCGCGCGCCATCGAGAACGCCCAGAAAAAGGTCGAGGCCCACAACTTCGATATCCGCAAGCACCTGATCGAATACGATGACGTGATGAACCGTCAGCGCGAGGTGATCTACGGTCAGCGGCGTGAAATCCTCGCCGGCGAGGACATTCGTGGCACCTATCGCGCCATCATCGAGGAAATGGTCGAGGATATTGTGGCGACCTTCTGCCCCGAAAAGATGGCTCCGGCCGACTGGAACATCGGCGGGCTGTCGGATGATTTTCTCAACCAGTTCGCCTTCCGCCCCGAATTGCCGGATTTTTCGCAGCAGCGGGTGATTCCGGCGGAACTGGCCGGTCAGCTCAAGGAGCAGGTGTTTGCCCGCCTGCGCCAGCGCGAGGATGAGTTCGGCGGCGAGGTGCTGGAACATCTGATGAAGGTGCTGCTGCTGCAGGTACTCGACAACCAGTGGAAAGACCATCTGCTCAGCATCGACCATCTCAAGGAGGGTATCGGGCTGCGCGGCTATGCCCAGAAGAATCCGAAGGAGGAGTACAAGCGCGAGGCCTATAATCTGTTCATGCAGATGATGGGCCGCATCCGCCAGGAGGTGCTGCAGAAGCTGTTCCTGATCCGCCTGGTGCAGCAGCGCGATGTCGAACAGATGGAGGCGCAGCAACAACGCCAGCAGCAACAGCAGCGCCTGATGACCAATCGCAGCGATGTGCCGGCCCAGGCGCAGCCCACGGTGCGCGAGGAAGAGAAGATTGGCCGCAACGATCCCTGCCCTTGCGGCAGCGGCCTGAAATACAAGAAGTGCTGCGGCCGCTGACGGCGGTCGCAGCCCCGTTTCGCAGAAAGGTGAACCGGCCATGTCCGAGATTCTGCCCGTTCCCCAGGGGTTCCGCTTTGCCAGCGCCCTGGCGCGGATCAAGCCGACGGCCCAGCGGCCCGATGTCGGTCTGATCGTTTCCGAGGTGCCGGCGGCCTGCGCCGGTGTCTTTACCCGCAACAAGGTGATCGCCGCGCCGCTACAGCTGACGCGGCCGCGTATCGCCACCGGCCGCTGTCAGGCGGTGCTGGTCAACAGTGGCAACGCCAATGCCTGCACCGGTGCCGCCGGCCTGGAGGTGGCGCGCCACAGTGCCGCCGCGCTGGCGGCCGAACTGGGTCTGGCCGAGGAGTTGGTGGCGGTTGCTTCCACCGGCGTCATCGGGGTGCCGTTGCCGCTGGAGCGGTTGACGGCCGTGCTGGCGCCGCTCTGTGCCGACCTGGCGCCGGATCAGGCGGCGGCCGTGGCGCAAGCCATCATGACCACCGATTCCTTCAGCAAGATGGCGGCCCGGCGGCTGGACGCGGCCGGTCAGCAGGCCGTGGTACTGGGGCTGGCCAAGGGCGCCGGCATGATTCATCCCAACATGGCGACCATGCTCGGTTTTGTGCTGACCGACGCGCGGCTGGCACCACAGCTGCTTGATGCGATGCTGCGGCGCGCTGTCGATGGCTCGTTCAACAGCATCAGTGTCGATGGCGATACCTCCACCAATGATCTGGTGCTGGTGCTGGCCAACGGCGCCGCCGGCGAGGCCGAGATTCTGCCCGGCACAGCGGCGGCCGCGGCCTTCCAGGACGCCCTTGATGCCGTGCTGCTCGATCTGGCCAAAATGATCGTGCGCGACGGCGAGGGTGCCACCAAGCTGGTGCGGATTCAGCTGCGTGGTGCCCGCGATGCGGCCGAGGCGCGCCAGGCGGCCCAGGCGGTGGCGACCTCGAACCTGGTGAAGACCGCCTTCTTTGGCGAAGATGCCAACTGGGGCCGCATCATTGCCGCCGTTGGCTACAGTGGCGCCGAGGTCGATCCCGATCGGGTCGATATCTTTTTCGACGCCGTGCAGGTGGTGCGTCAGGGCCTGACCACCGGCGCCGAGCAGGAAGCTCTGGCCACAGCGGTTCTTAAGCAGCCGGAATTCAGCGTCCGCATCGAGCTGCATCAGGGCGATGGCGTCTGTGACTACTATTGCTCCGATCTGACCTACGACTACGTCAAGATCAATGCCGACTACCGGACCTGATTCATTGCTGGGGCAGCCCGGCGCTTCTCCGGCGGTCTGTATTGACCACAGTCTGCTGGCGCCGACCACCACGGCGGCGCAGATTGATCAGCTGTGCGAGGAAGCCGTCGAGTTCGGTTGTGCGGCGGTTTGTGTGCCGCCGGTGCGGGTGGCCCAGGCGGCGCAGCTGCTGTACGGTTCCGGCGTGGCGGTGGCGACGGTGATCGGTTTTCCGCTGGGCTACGACAGCCCGGCGACCAAACAGGCGGCGGCGGCCGAAGCCCTGCGCCAGGGCGCGCGCGAAATCGATCTGGTGCTGCAGCTGGGCTGGGCGGCCCAGGGCGATTTTGCCGCTGTAACGGAAGAAATCCGTGCCATTAAGCAGCTGCTGGGCCAGGTCTGTCTGAAGGTCATTGTCGAATGCGCCCTGTTCGAGGCCGCCACCAGACAGCGTTTGGCCGTCTGCGCCCTGGAGGCGGGCGCCGATTTTGTCAAAACCTCGACCGGCTTTGGTCCGGCCGGGGCGACGCCGGCTGATGTGCGCCTGCTGCGTGACGCTACCGCCGGCCGCTTGCCGGTCAAGGCGGCCGGCGGTATCCGCAGCCTGGCGCAGTTCGACGCCCTGCGGGCGGCCGGGGCCAGCCGCATTGGCACCAGTGCCACGGCCGCCATTGTCGGGCAGTGGCTGGAGCGGCGCGAACAGGCGGAGATGAGGGGTCATGTTTAGGCGGGTGGTGTTGATTGTGCTCGATGGTGTCGGCTGTGGTGCCCTGCCCGATGCCGCTGCTTATGGCGATGCCGCTGACGGGGGCGCCGCCAACACCCTGGGTCATGTGGCCGATGCCGTCGGCGGGCTGGCGCTGCCCTGTCTGCAACGGCTGGGGCTGGGCAATATCCTGCCATTGCGCGGGGTGGCGCCGGTGGCGCGGCCGCAGGCCAGTTGGGGGCGCATGGCCGAACGGTCAGCCGGCAAGGACAGTACCACCGGTCATTGGGAGATGGCCGGCGTGATTCAGACCCAGCCCTTCGTGACCTATCCGCAGGGGTTCCCGCCGGAGATTCTGGCCTTGTTCGAGCGCGAAGCCGGCTGTCCGGCCCTGGGCAATGTCGCTGCCAGCGGTACCAGTATCCTGGGCCGGTTGGGGGCGGAACACCTGCGCAGCGGCCGTCCCATTGTCTATACCAGCACCGATTCGGTGTTCCAGATAGCCGCTCACGAGCAGATCTGGCCGTTGGAGCGGCTTTACGCTCTGTGCCGCCGGTTGCGGCCGCAACTGGATCGCTACCGTATTGGCCGCATCATCGCGCGGCCCTTTGTCGGCTCGGTCGCTGAGGGTTTCCGCCGTACGGAGGGCCGTCACGACTATTCCATGGCGCCACCGCCCATGCTGCTTGATGCCCTGCAGCAGGCTGATGTGCCGGTGCTGGCGGTGGGCAAGATCTTCGATCTTTTCTGTGGCCGTGGCATCAGCGCTCATTGGCCGACGGCCGGCAATGCCGACGGCATGGCGCGCACCGCAGCTGTTTTTGCCACCATGGAGCGCGGGCTGCTGTTCACCAACCTGATCGATTTCGACATGCTGTACGGGCATCGCAACGATGTGGCGGGCTTTGCCGCTGCCTTGCAGGCTTTTGATCAGTTTCTCGAAGGCTTCCTGCCGAGCCTGACAGCGGACGACCTGCTGCTGGTGACCGCCGATCACGGTTGCGATCCCACCTGGCCGGGTACCGATCACTGCCGCGAGTATGTGCCGTTGCTGGTCTGTGGTGGCGCCGGCCAACCCGCTGTGGCGCTGGGCGATCGCGCCAGTTTTGCCGATATCGGCGCGACCCTGGCCGCCAATTTCGGCGTGACCGCCCTGGCTGGCGACAGCTTTCTCGCCGCGCTGGCATCGCCGGGACCGCAAATGCGGCAGCGGGCCTAGCCGGCATTCCAGCGGGTCGCCCATCGCCAGGGACTTCCAACGACGACAGGCCGGCATCTCGCCTGAAAAGGGGCGGAATGCCGGCCTGTCATGTTACCGGAGGCAGTGCGCCTGCGGGGGCGCGCTTATTTCTCCGCCGTTTTTCTGGCGGCGCGGGCGGCGGCCAGTTTATCGCCCAGACCGCGCTCGATGGCCATCTGCTTGCGCTGCTCGGAATAGTTTTTCGCCGCCAGTGACTGGCTGCGCGGAATGCCGAATTTTTTGCGGTATTCCACCGGGGTCATGCCATGCACCATGCGCAGATGACGACCAAGGGTCGTCATGCCCTTGCCGCAGATCATGCAATAGACCTTGTCCTTGCCGAAGGCCTTTTTCAGCGGCACGGCCGGTTCATTGGAGGCTACGGATTCTTCCGTGGTCTCAGCCGTTTGTTCGCCATCGTCGAGTTGTTTCAGGGCGGAATGAATTTCCGACAGTTCGGCAAGAAGTTCTTCTTTGCTCATGCGGGAGGTCGATGCATGGGCCGATACAATTTCAACGGCCATCTCCAGTAATTTCGACATTGCCATGCTCCTTGCAACAGGGGTGAACGTGCTATCCGGTTGTCGGAAACCGGCCGTAACAACGGCCGGCCGATGTTGTGCACGTGGTTGATTGTTGAGATAGTAAACAGGATGTGGCTTTTTTCAACGAAAATATCCTTCATGTTCAAGTCTGTTGTTGAGTTTGGGGAGATGTTTCTTCCGTACTGCCCATATAACCGTCTGATCCGGACAGGGTACGCCTGCGACCGGAAAAAACCGGCAGGAGCAGGTTCTTTGCCTTGTCGGAAAAAAACAATGCGTTTATGATTGCGCCACGTCGCACTATTTTTACCGAGCCTGCAAGGAGGAAGTCATGAATAAAAGGCTGTTGCTGGCCGATGACAGCGTGACCATACAAAAAGTGGTGGAAATCACCCTGACCGGGAAGCCCTATGATCTGGTTGCCGTCGGCAATGGTGATGAGGCCCTGCGGCTGGCCCGCCAGCAGCGTCCCGATCTGATTCTGGCCGATGTGTTCATGCCGGGTAAAAACGGTTATGAACTCTGTGAGCTGGTGCGGCAAGATCCCGCTCTGGCCGCTGTGCCGGTGTTGCTGCTGGCCGGCAGTTTCGAGCCCTTTGACGAAAAGCGGGCCAGTGCCGCCGGCGCCGACGGCTGGATCGCCAAGCCTTTCAGTTCGCAGGATCTGATCGACCGCGTGGCCGAGCTGCTGGCACGCGCTCCCGCCGCCGACTGGCAGGCCTCGCCCAGCCGTACCCCCGACGAGGGCGTGCGGCAGGCCTTCAGCCAGGCGGCGGCCGAAATGGCCACGCCCGTAGCGCCAGCGCCGCCGGCCAGTGCCCCCGTGGTCGAGCCGTCGTTTGAGCAGCCCTTCGAACAGTTGTTTGAACCGGCCCAGCCGGCGGCGACGGAAGCGGCCGCTGACGAGGAGCTGTTTGGCGGCGGCGCGCCGCAGGATTTCAGTTTCGAATCCCTTGATGAGAGCACACCCGTGCCGGCGCCCGCCGGGGATTTCGCCTTTGATCCGACGGCTTTCGACCTTCCGGTCGACAGCGCCGCGGATCTGGCACCGGCAGCCGAGGCCGCAGCACCGTCACCCGCCGCGCCGGCCGCGGAGACCCCTGTCGTGAAGGTGGCGGCAGCTGCGCCGGTTGTGGCAGTGACTGCGCCGGTTGAACCGCCGGCTCTGGCCGACGAGTTGCCCTCGCTGGACGCTTTTGCCGCCGACCTGCCGCAGCCGCCGGCCGCTGTGGCAGAGGAGGGCGTGATGGCCCTGAAGGAAGAGCAGATTGTTGCCGAGGGAGCCTATGGCGCGGTGCCCGAGCGGGTCGAAAAGCGCGTTGCCTTCCTCAGCGACGAACAGCTGATGGAGATTGTCGAGCGGGTTGCCGGTGCGGTCATCGAACGGCTGGCGGCGCCGCAGGTGGAAAAGGTGGTGTGGGAGGTGGTGCCCGACCTGGCGGAACGCATGATCCGCGACGAGATGGACCGTCTGCGGCGCCAGTCCGGCGACGCCTGAACGACAGGTAGCGCCACGCCCGCTGCCGGCGGGCATTGACGCCACGAAAGGGGATTGCTAAAATCCCCTTTTTTGTGCGCTAAGAGCGCGGATTTTTTGGATTCCGGGGCCATGCCCCGTTCTTCGACGAAACGAGATTGACCATGGCAGAACAATTGGCAAAGGGCTACGAGCCGCAGACGTTTGAAACCCGCTGGTACCAGCAATGGGAGCGGCAGGGCTGTTTTCATGCCGATGAAAATTCCCCCAGGCCCCATTATTCCATTGTCATACCGCCGCCCAATGTCACCGGCGTGCTGCACATGGGCCACGCCCTCAACAATACCCTGCAGGATATTCTGGCGCGCTGGAAGCGCATGACCGGCCATGAGGTGCTGTGGATGCCCGGCACCGACCATGCCGGTATCGCCACCCAGAACGTGGTCGAAAAGCAGCTGGCCGCCGAGGGCTGTGATCGCCACGATCTGGGGCGTGACGCCTTTGTCGAGCGGGTATGGCGCTGGCGCGAGGAATCCGGCGGTCAGATCATCAATCAGCTCAAGCGTCTCGGCGCCTCCTGCGACTGGCAGCGCGAACGTTTCACCATGGACGATGGCCTGAGCAAGGCGGTGCGCGAGGTGTTCGTCAGTCTGTATGAAGAAGGGTTGATCTACCGCGACAACCGCCTGATCAACTGGTGCCCGCGCTGCCATACCGCCCTGTCCGATCTGGAGGTCGAGCACGACGACAAGAAGGGCAGCCTGTGGCACCTGCGTTATCCCATCAAGGGCACCAATCGCTATCTGGTGGTCGCCACCACCCGGCCGGAAACCATGCTCGGCGATACCGCCGTGGCGGTGCATCCCGAGGACGAACGCTATGCCGATCTGGTCGGCAAGATGATCGAACTGCCGCTGACCGGCCGCGAGATCCCCATCATCGCCGATGACTACGTCGACAAGGAGTTCGGCAGTGGCGCGGTCAAGATCACCCCGGCCCACGATTTCAATGACTTCGAAATGGGCAAGCGCCACAACCTGGACAATATCAACATTCTTGATCCGTCCGGCATCATCAACGAAAATGGCGGCGCCTATCAGGGCCTGGAGCGCTATGCCGCGCGCGACAAGGTGGTGGCCGATCTCGCCGCCCTCGGTCTGCTTGACAAGGTCGAGGAACACCTCAACGCCGTCGGCGAATGCTATCGCTGCAAGACCGTCATCGAGCCGTACCTGAGCCTGCAGTGGTACGTCAATGTCCAGCCGCTGGCCAAGGAAGCCATCAAGGCGGTGGAAAGCGGCGCCACCCGCATCGTGCCGCAGCACTGGGAAAAGACCTACTACGAATGGATGTACAACATCCAGGACTGGTGCATCAGCCGCCAGATCTGGTGGGGCCACCGCATTCCGGCCTGGTACTGTGACGACTGCGGCGAGATCACCGTATCGCGCGAGGATGCCAGCTGCTGCTACAAGTGCCACAGCCGCAATCTGCGCCAGGAAACCGACGTGCTCGACACCTGGTTTTCCTCGGCCCTGTGGCCGTTTTCGACCATGGGTTGGCCCGAGCAGAGCGAAACCCTCAACAAGTTCTATCCCACCTCCTGTCTGGTCACCGGCTTCGACATCCTGTTCTTCTGGGTGGCGCGCATGATGATGATGGGCCTGAAGTTCATGGGCCAGGTGCCGTTCACGGATGTCTATATTCATGCCCTGGTGCGCGATGCCCAGGGCCAGAAGATGAGCAAGAGCAAGGGCAATGTCATCGATCCGCTGACGGTGATCGAGGAATACGGCACCGATGCCTTCCGTTTCACCCTGGCAGCCTTCGCCGCCCAGGGGCGCGACATCAAGCTGTCGACCGAGCGCATCGGCGGCTACCGCAACTTCTGCAACAAGCTGTGGAACGCCAGCCGTTTCGCCCTGATGAATCTGGAAGACTTCACCCCGCCGGCCAAGCCCGACTGGGACGCACTGAGCCTGTCCCTGGCCGATCGCTGGATTCTCACCCGGCTGGCGACGGTGGAGCGCGAGGTCAACGCCGCGCTGGAGGGCTACCACTTCAACGAAGCCGCCAGTGTGCTGTACAGCTTCACCTGGCACGCCTTCTGCGACTGGTATATCGAGCTGATCAAGGGCGCCCTCTACGGCGACGATGCCGCCGCCAGACTCAGCGCCCAGACCGTGGTGGCGACCGTGCTGGAGCGGCTGCTGCGCCTGCTGCATCCGCTGATGCCGTTCATCACCGAGGAAATCTGGCACAGCCTGCCGGGCCAGCGGCCCTGCGCCTTCCTCATGGGCTGCGCCTACCCCCAGGGCGAGGGCTTGCCGCAGGATGCCGAGGCCAGCGCCCGCATGGAGCAGGTGATGGAGGTCATCCGCGCCATCCGCAACATTCGGGGCGAAATGGATGTGCCGCCGGCCAAAAAGATCAGCGCTCTGCTCGATTGCCGCGACAGCGCCAGCCTGACGCTGATGCAGGATGCCGCCGATTACATCCGCGCTCTGGCGCGGGTGGAGGAGCTGACCTGTGGCGTCAGCCTGGTCCAGCCGCCCCAAGCCGCCAAGCAGCTGGCCGGCTCGGTGGAAATTCTGTTGCCGCTGGCCGGCCTGATCAATCTGGAAGAGGAGGAAAAGCGCCTCACCAAGGAGATCGCCAAGGTGCAAAAGGACGTTGATCTGTTCAGTAAAAAACTGTCGAACGCGAAGTTTGTCGCCAATGCCCCGGCCGAGGTGCTGGAGAAGGACCGCGCCAAGCTGGCCGCCGCGCAGGAAAAACTGACGCTGCTGCAGGCCAGCCTGCAGCGCATTGTGGCGCTGAAGTAGGTGCCGACGCGCCCGCACCTGCAGGTCAGCTGCGCCCTGATCGAACAGGACGGCCGGGTTCTGGCCGCCCAGCGCGGCCCGACCATGAGCCTGCCGCTGAAATGGGAATTCCCCGGCGGCAAGATCCATGCTGGCGAAACACCGCAGGACTGCCTGCGGCGCGAACTGATGGAAGAATTGGGCGTCCAGATCGCCGTTGGCAAGGCATTGCCCAGCGTCTGGCATGACTACCCCGGCTTTCGTGTCACGCTGTACCCCTTTATCTGTCTGCTGACGGCCGGCACCCCGGTTCTGCACGAACATGCCGCCGTGCGCTGGCTGTGGCCGCACGAGCTGGCGCAGCTTGACTGGGCCGACGCCGACTGGCCGGTGCTGGACGCCTATCTGGCCGAACGCGGCAGTGGCTGAGGGCCAGCTGGGCACAGCAGGGCGGGGCAGGGCAGGGTCGTCCGTCATCAGCAACTGCCGGCCGTTTTCAACCTTTGTGACAAGGAGGATGACCATGGAGATCACCGACAAGGTTCTGGAGGTGCTGCGCGCCCAGGGCGAACCCCTCAATGCCGGCAAGATTGCCGAGCTTGGCGGCCTTGACCGCAAGGAGGTCGACAAGGCCATGACCCGGCTGAAAAAGGAAGGCCGGATCGTTTCGCCCAAACGCTGCTACTGGACTCCGGCCTGAGCGGTCGCCTGTCGGCCAGAAACACCACAGCCCCGCCCGGATCACCCCCGGCGGGGCTGTTCGCGTAACAGGGTTCGTTGTGCCTGTCAGGCGGTTTTTTGCGCGATATAGACCCCGTAGCTGATGTAGTCCCGGTAGCGTTCGTACAGGTCAATTTCGTCTTGTTCGGCCGCCACAATCGCGCGGGCTTCTTCACTGTGGCCATTGCGCTGAAGAAAGTCTGCAAAACGTGCCTGTAGGGGGCGGTAATACTGGTCCAGCCAGCAGTATTGCGGCAAAACAAAGTAGCCCAGCGGCACATAGCCGTGTTTTTCAAGAACCCGGATTTTGGCCGAGGCCACATCAATTTCGGGATATTCGTGCTGCCAATGCTGCTCAAGTTCCCGCGGCCGGCTATCGCTAAGCCAGGTGATCTCGGAAGCGACCAGCAGCCCGCCCGTTTTGAGAAAACGGCGCCAGTCGGCCACGCCTTTTTCAAAGCCGATGTTGTAGATGGCGCCCTCCGACCAGATCACGTCCAGCTCCTTGTCGGCAAAAGGCAAGTTGTCCATCGAACAGGCTAGAGGAGCTATTTTCTCCGCCAGCCCGGCACGTTCGGCCCTGTCCTTCAACACCTCAAGGAAGTCCTGCAGAAAATCCACCGCCGTGATCCGGGCGTTCAGAAGCCTGGCCAGTACCAGGGTGGAGGCGCCCGTGCCGCAGCCGATGTCGGCAATCCGCAGCGGCGCCGTCCGGTCGATCCGGGCCAGTTGCAGCGCCCGTTCCGTTTCGGCCTCTGCGCCCGGTCCCTGCCGCTGGCCCTGCTGGTGCAGGTCGATCAACAGCCTGAAATCATCCATGCTCATTGCCTTTCTCTCCCATTGTTCAAGCCATTCTACTGGGCGTCGAAATAGTGCTCTACCCGGTTGGCGGCGTTGGCGCGCAGGTTGAAGTAGTAAAAAGGGATGTCATAGGAGTGATAGACCCCGGCGCTGCTCAGCCGCAGTTCGTCATCGACGGCGGTGGCGCAGCGCACCACGCCATTCGATGTGTCAACGCGGGCATCGGCATACTGGGGCACCTGCTGAAAGACGCCATCAGCGTCCGGCAGGAACGAACCCAGCCCCTCCTCGACGGCGGCCGGAGTTTCATCCAATGTCCAGCTGATGGGATTGATGGCCAGGGCGCCCGGCAGCAGAAACGGGACGTTATCGCTGTCCACCGTGGGGGACAGGGTGTTGTAGGACACAATGACACCGGTGTCGTCCGGCCCCTGGGCAAAGTGGAGATGCGGGTTTGCCGCCAGGAAATCCGCTGTTACGGAATAGCCGATGACGTAGGCCACAACCATCCGTTCAAGGTATTCCGGATGGTTTTTAAAGTAATCCGCCAAGAGCAGAATCAGAACGTTGGACCCCTGCGAGTGGCCGACAAGCAAAAACGGTCGGCCGTTGTTGTAATGCTTGAAGTAGTAGTCCAAAGCGGCCTCGGCATCGGCCGCCGGAACGCTGGCCAGCAATTCGTCGCGCTCCTGTGCCGGCAACGCCAGGGAATAGGCCGCATCGACCTGACGATAGTAGGGGGCATAGACATTGCCGACCGGCTCAAACGCTGTCGCCTGACGGGCATAGGCGGCGGCGGAGCCCGCCAGCATCGAGGCATTGTCAATTTCAGCGATGTTGGCATCGGTGGGGGCCGTTTTTGCCCAGGCCGTCGGGTACAGGTAAAAAACGTCCACCTCCTTGTCGGTGGTCTCCGGCACCTTCAGCCAGTGGGTTTGCACGGAATAGTCCGTTGTCTGCCGATCGGCGCCGTCAGAAGAAGACGAGGAATCGCCGCAGCCCGCAACCAGCATGGCCAGAACAATCGTCAACAGCAGCATAGCTGACAATCGCCCACGAAGGCTGTTTTTCAATGCGTTTCGGATCATTCTTCGTTCCTTTTCAGCAAGGATTTGGTTGCTCAGGCGTCTGACCGGGCACACTTTTCGGGCTGCACCCTCCATGGCCACATTGAATTTCTTTTTTCTGAACACTTCGTCTACCGGAATTGCCTCAACGTGGCTACCGCTGGCATCCTGGCGGAGATCTGAGATCGGGTCTTTATCAGCTAAGGCCCGAAGTAGTGAATGAGCAAGCTCCTTGAGCACTTGGTGCTTCTGCTTAAATAAGCCAAGAAATGACCGCAAATAGTCATTTGCAGTTATTTGTAGGTCCCCGCTGCTTCTAACGTTGTGCTCACCGGCGGCGACGGGACGGGCCGGCCTAGCAGAAACCTAAACGTGAACCGCCCCTGACTCACCCGTCCGAGTGTAGCGCGTGGTTAGCAACGCCTTCCGGATTTCCCTTAGTTACAACCCAACCAGCCAGGTAACTTAAAAAAATGTCCGTTGCTTCATTGAAACACTCAATTACTTCCAGCCATGAGGACTCGGGATATTTGCTGTCCTCGTCTGTAATCGCAAACTCAAATGAGCGTGTTTCATCGTCAACACTTTGAACTGAGCTGAAAAGATGCTGTTCTGAAAAGTGGATATAGCCACACAAATTCTCATAGACCTTTTTCAACCAAGGATGTTTCTGAGAGAGGGTTTTAACCAAATAGGCATCGGTCATTTTTTGGCCATTTTTATCTTTGATTGTTCGAATATGTGCTCCGGAAATCACTTCATTTGCAAATGAGTGGGGATTATCAACCAACCATATGGCAGAAAAGCGCAGTGAGGTATCAATTTGCATTCTCAATACGGATCGGGCACATGTCATATTCAATGATTCAATTAAATTGCGAAAACCCGCGCTTGTGCTCAAGGAACGTTTTGCCGCTCCTATGGCAAGAAGGTCTACGGGATACATATTTTGGTTATCGACTGAAAGCATTTGCATGCATAAGTCAAGAGTCTCATCACGCTTTTTGCTTAGAATGGTTAGGGCATTGTTGATTGCTTCTGAATGATTGGTTTCCATCAGTTAGTTCCTGCCTGCTAACGGTGATAATAAGCGGCGGCAGCGCGATGGTTAGGCCTATTACCGCAATTTATTTATGTTTTTCGGGAAGCACCCAGCTATTTTCCGTCCGCTTGATGCCATGGTTATGCCTGCTCTTGACTTTTCCCCTCTAATTCTTCTTGTTTTTGGAACTTTTCCATTTTGCTCTTGAAGTCTTCGAGTTTACTCGGAGCAACATAAACATAATCGATGATCACCTTGAAAAAATCATCGAGGGCGAAAGCTTGTAGTTGATGAACCGATTCATTTATACCGTGTGCGCCAATATTTCCTAGCAGCCTCAAAACATCACTGGCCTCTGAGAGGACCTTCGGTATTTCGCCTTTTTCAGTTAATTTGTTAATTTTTGCCTGAAGAGTCCCCTTTTTTTCACCACGATCGTCACAGACGGCCTCAAGGGCTCTTCTGATCTGAACGGCAAATGCGTTTGGTGCAATTGATTTTATTCTGAAGGCTTCTTCGTAGACTGCGGCGATTAATTTAGGTACAGATTTATGGAGCTTTCCCGATGTTGGGAATTCGAGACCACCGGTATGAAATTGCCTTTCCTCAAATTGAGCGAGGGGATTATCGTAAAGCAATATGTGTCCACATGTTTCACAGACAGCAACAAAGGTTCCCCACGGATGCTCGTCTACTGAGTTATCGGAAATCGACCATGATTTCTCATAGTAATTTTGAGAGTGGATAAGTCTTTGAGGCGCCTTGTTTCCGCAGTGCGGACAATAAGCAACTTTTCTTATTGTTTCAGTCATCTTGCTCCTCAATTTTCAAGGCATAACGCTGCCATAAACGGCGCGAGCTTGCGAGCGTCCGGCGACCGAAGGGAGCGAATTTGATGGCCTTGTTATGTATCAACTTGATGCGTGTGCAACTTTATCTGGGTTTAACACAAAGCCTGACTCTTTTAATCTATTTGCCAGCCTAGGAACCGTTTCCTTAACGTGATTATTGAAAGGAATATATAGGATGCCATCAGCATCAGACGGCTTTTCAATATGGCCTTTTACTAGAATTGCCATATTCCTCCTGCCAATAGATGAAATTAACATTCCCATTTCCAGTACTACGTTTTGCCGCGCTCTAGGCTGAATTGAATCAGGGCCATGACTTTGTGCGTAACCCATATCATCGGGCGTCATTAGCACTATACCGAAAGAGGTTGCAGTTGAGTTTTGACCAATCTTTGCCTCTAAGGATTCGATTATTGTTAAGCCACCACCGCCACTATTTTGAAGAACAAAGTGATCTATTCCGAGTTTATGAAGCACTAGCTCTAATTGTTCTCTAGCTGTTTCATCATGCCCATGTACAACAAATACTTGCTTGGAAGTAGCTGGTGCCACCATACTTTCTAATGCAGGTTGACCTGTAGATGTACCGGCTGGACTTGGTGCGGGTGAAGTTGAGCCAGAATATTGGTTGTAATCTTCCTCAAATTTTGACTTTAAAGCAGGACTTGCTTGAATTTGAAGTGTCCCATTTCGATACAGATTTATTGTCTCGCCTTCTTCTGTCTTTATCTGATGCATGTTTCCTTTATCGGATGATGATTTTATTTTTCTTCCGATTGTAGCGGAACCGGTTCCCTGGACACAAGTTTAGCTTACGCCGCCTGACGGATTTCATCAGGTGATCTGAAGCCGTTTTTCTCAACACGCCATTCGCTGTTGTAAAGCTCCACGAAGGTCTTCACGGCTTCGCGAACGTCGGTGATGTTACGGAAAACCCGGCCATAGATGGCCTGCTCTTTCAAGGTGCGGTTGAACCGTTCGGCAACTCCATTGGTCTGGGGTTCGGCAACAAAGGCAAAGCTGGGAGTGATCCCCCAGAACTTGATCTGGTTCTGAAAATGGTCTGAGAGGTACTGGGTGCCGTGATCCATACGCAGGGATAGCCCTCGGGCAATTCCTTTCTCAACGCTG
>NZ_FNAQ01000015.1:0-4232 GCF_900101955.1 Desulfuromonas thiophila
TCGATCAAAGGCTACCTGTTGCGCGAGGATTTCCAGCGGTTCTGGGACTATCAACGCCCCGACTTCGCGGGAAAGTTTCTCGACAACTGGGTGACCCGGGCACTTCAAACCGACTTGGAGCCGATGAAGAAAGTAGCCCGGATGCTGCGCAGCCACAAGCCGCTGATCCTCAACTGGTTCAAGGCCAAAGGGCGGCTTTCCAGCGGGGCCGTGGAGGGTATGAACCTCAAGGCGAAACTCACCATGAGAAAAGCCTTCGGTTTTAAAACCCTGAAATGCCTGCAAATCGCCTTATATCATGAACTTGGCAAGTTGCCGGAACCTGATTATCTCCACAGATTCTGCTGACGAGCCTGAAATTCCTGGCGTAAGATCCAGCGCATATGCCGCCATAGAAAGTTGAGACTGTTTGAAATACTCCATTATGGTTGTCATAATCGCTCCTTTCTCTATTCTTGAGAAGGTTCAGGTTCAAATAGTTGTCCGTAAAATTCTCGGCTAAATTCTGGCTTGCTGATAAACACACAGGAATCTGCTACATTGTTTGGACTGAAATTTCGCCTTATCCAACCACCCCAAAACCGAAAAGTGGTAACCTCTGCCAACACCTTTTGCCCGAGTCTTTCCTTTACAGGCGAAGTATCTTTATCAATAGAAAATATTGATGAATAACGCTCTATGCGACCACCAGACTCATCGAGTTCCTTCACCCAAAAATCGTGGTCAAGATAGCCGTATTGGTTGAAAAACATTGGTTCACCTGATTCATCCCAATACTTCGCCGGCAACTCAATAGTTTTGTATATCTTCACTCCGGCTTGAGTAGCACAAAGATGTCTAAGGTAAATTCGCCCCCCAATTTCGTCCCAAGTAGGTATGAGTAAAAGCACGACGATTCCTATGACTGCAACCAAGGCTTTATACTTCCCTTTTCTTGGAACACGCATAAGCCATCGGATTACAAAGAATCCGACAGTAGAGTAGACAAGCCCTAAAATTAGGTAATAGATAAAAATCATTTCAGAATTCCACAATCTTCGCGAGCCAGATTGGTGGCGAGAAACCCGCCTAACGAGTGACCTGTAACTGAAAAATTGGTCCGAAGAGTTCCATCGTCCTTCCACTTTTGTATCTGAGCAGATAGTGCAGCGTACTGGGCTTGATGTTCGCTGGTTCCCAAAACTCCGATATCAATAATATCCGTAACAATATCGTCTAAATCGGTTGGTTCGGTGCCACGTATGGCGACAACCTGTTTACCGCTACCGTCTTCAAATAATGTCACCGAGAGGCCGGTCGGGTTGAGAAACGTCTGTTCATCGCCAAATTCATCGTAATAAGTCTCTTCGACCATACCGTCGTATTGATCGAGGACGGTCCAATTTGGGGCGAAGGTTTCAGCTTGTTTCTGAGACATGCCGTCACCATCATTCATAAGCGCATCAATATAATCTTGTTGCACCATTCCAGCAGCTAAATCCGAATATGATGCTAGCGCAAGCTCAGAATACTTGTAATAATCTGTTATCGTACTCATTTTTTAACCCCCTTTAGAAAAATTGAGTTTTCGAAATTACTTCCTTTTACCGGGTCTGGACACGAAAAGGACGATGGATGCCACGGGCCGGGTAGATCCCCACCCCCACGTCCATAACGTATGAGTTCACCTAAAACTTTATTGTCACTTCGACGAATAATTACAGTATGTGTTCGAATTAGTGTCGGGTTCTTCCTTCTTAAATACTGTCTTTCCTTTTCATAAAAGTACAAATCCGCAGCAGTTGCTTTGTCTTTAGAAGGAATGAAAATCCTACCAGCCCAATCAAGTAAATCAGGCGTCAACTCCACCGTCTCATAAACCTTGACGCCTCCATCAATTGCACACAATTTCCGCACCTGGGCATCCCAATACATCTTTTTCCCAGCGACCTCCCAGAAAGCCCCGCCAAACCAAATGCTAAAAAGAAGAAGACCAATGGTGACATGAAGAATCTTTCGCCTCAGGTCAGCAGGCTGCCATCGTCGCCAGAGGCGATAAATGACCCATCCAACAAAAACCCAAAGCCCAATCAGAACCAGCAGGTAAAATCCGCTCATGCCGCATGTCTCCACCTGTGACCATCATCACCAAAGGGGCTTTCGATACAGTCGGCCAGATACATGTTGCTGAGTTGCCCCTCACCGGTGGCCGGATCAAAAATATCGAGTTCGCCGTTTTGGTTAAAATTGCTGTAATCGGCTCCGACAACGGCAAAGGGGTTGAGATTGACCAGGGCGTAGCGGTAGGCGATGTCACTTTGGGCGCGGGTTTTGATGTCGGAGGGGGAAAAAGACTCTATCTCTCCATCGGAATCGGTTGTGGCCATGACTTCAATGCTCAAGCCGGAAGTGTCGCCCAATACATTGGTAATACTATCAATATCGGTATACAGATCGTCACGCTTTATGTCGTATTCTTTGCCGGTTCGCGGGGTAAACCCGGTGGCGAACAATTTTCCCAATGCTGATACCGCTGATTCAAGAGTATGGTCGGCTTTATTCGCGGAGGTCTCAAGCAGGCTGGTGATGCTGCTGAGGGTCAGGGATGCGTCGATTTGCGAGAACAGGTTGTAGACGGCGAGGGAATCGGTAAGATATTTGATGAAATGATTGCCGAGCTTATGATCTTCGATCTCAATTCCGACGACCGGGGCAAGACTTTCACCCAGTCCTGCAATGGGTGATATCCCAACACTGGCCCAAATATTTGAAATCTGAGCTAAGTCGAGAGCCAGGAAATCTGTGCCGAAGGTTTGATTGAACAGGTCGATGAGTTCGCCAGCCGCACCAAATACTCCCGGAGCATTGTAAAAATATGCATGGTCAACACTACTCGCAAAATCAACCATCAACCCACCTGCCAACCAGCCCCCCAAAGAGTGCCCTGTTACTGAGAATGAACCAGATAACACCCCCGTTTGTTGCCATTGTTCGACCTTGCTTTTTAATGCCTGATATTGTGTAGATTGGTCGGGAATCCCGTGTAAAAGAATGCCTCCATCTGCCACAATGTCGTTTAAATCGGTAATTTCAGTTCCTCTGACAGCAAGATAATGTTTCCCATCGGCAATGTTCTCGAAGATCGTGGCCGACAGTCCGGTCGGATTGAGAAACGTCTGTTCATCGCCAAATTCATCGTAATAGGTTTCTTCGACCATGCCGTCGTATTGGTCGAGGACGGTCCAATTATCAGCGAAATCTTCGGCTTGTTTCTGGGACATGCCTTTAAAACCACGCTTTAAAGCGTCAATATAATCTTTACGTAACATCCCAGAAGAAAGGTTTGAATATGAGGCAAAAGCTAACTCAGAATATTTGTAATAATTTGATATTGTGCTCATTTTTTATCCCCCTTTAGAAAAATTGAGTTTTCGAAATTACTTCCTTTTGCCGGATCTGGACACAGAAAGTATGAAGGTTCCCAAGGTCCGGGCAAATCCCCCCCACCCCGTCCATAACGTATGAGTTCACCGAGAACTTTGTTGTCACTGTGACGAATAACTACATGCCGAGTTCGTGAAATTTTAGGATTTTCATTTCTTACGACTTGTATTTCTGTATCGTAAAAATATAAATCCGCATCCTTAACATCAGATTTTTCTGGAATATGTATCCGCCCAAATCTGTCCAACAAATCTGGCGTCAACTCCACTGTCTCATAAACCTTGACACCCCCATCAATTGCGCACAGTTTTCGAACCTGAGCATCCCAATACATCTTCTTACCGGCAACCTCCCAGAAGGCCCCGCCAAACCAGAGCGAGAAAAGAAGAAGACCCGCAACAAGGTGGAGAACTTTTCGTTTCGCCTCTTGCGGCTGCCATCGCCGCCAGAGGCGATAAATGACCCAGCCAACCAACAGCCAGACCCCAATCAAAACCAGCAGGTATAATCCGCTCATGCCGCATGCCTCCACCCGCGCGGGTTAAACCCGGTGACGAACAATTTTCCCAATGCTGATACTGCTGATTCGAGGGTATCGTCGGCTTTATTCGCGGAAGTTTTGAGAATGGTGGTGATTTTATCGACCGTCAAGGATGCGTCGATTTGTGTGAACAGGTTGTAAACAGCAAGGGAATCGGTGAGATATTTGATGGAGTGATTGCCGAGCTTATGATCTTCGATCTCAATTCCGACGACCGGGGCAAGACTTTCACCCAGTCCTGCAATGGGTGATATCCCAACACTGGCCC
>NZ_FNAQ01000015.1:4422-57817 GCF_900101955.1 Desulfuromonas thiophila
AATGAACCAGATAACACCCCCGTTTGTTGCCATTGTTCGACCTTGCTTTTTAATGCCTGATATTGTGCAGACTGGTCGGGAATCCCGTGTAAAAGGATGCCTCCATCTGCCACAATATCGTTTAAATCGGTAATTTCAGTCCCTCTGACAGCAAGATAACGTTTCCCATCAGCAATGCTCTCAAAGACCGTGGCCGACAATCCCGTCGGATTGAGAAATGTCTGTTCCTGACCGAACTCATCTGTGTAGGTTTCTTCGACCTTGCCATCGTATTGGTCAATGACTCGCCAGTTCGTTGTAAAGGTTTCAGCTTGTTTCTGGGACATGCCATCACCATTGTCCTTTAAGGCATCGGTATAATCCTTGCCAGAGATCTCAAAATAAAGAGTTGCGTACGATGCAAGTGCTAATTCAGCTTGTTGGAAATAATCAGTTGTGGTGCTCATTTATTTACCCCCTTTAGTAAAAATAGATTTTTCAAAACTTGGTGACCTTGTTATATCTGAGCATGAAAAACTCGACCCGTGCCAGGGGCCCGGTAAATCGCCTCCGCCTCGGCCATAGCGGATATATTCGCCCAAAACCTTACCGTCACTGCGACGGATAACTCGGGTTAGCGACCGTGTTACCTGTGGATCTTTTCGGTGGTAATATATAATGTCATCTTCATAAAAATACTCATCCGATGATTTTGCATCAGATTTATCCGGCAGTACCCAGTTTCTACCGGCATAGTATTCGTAAATCTCCGGCGTCAACTTCACCGTCTCATAAACCTTGACGCCTCCATCAATCGCGCACAGTTTTCGTACCTGGGCATCCCAGTACATCTTTTTTCCGGCAACCTCCCAGAAGGCCCCGCCAAACCAGAGCGAGAAAAGAAGAAGACCCGCAACAAGGTGGAAAACCTTTCGTTTCGCCTCTTGCGGCTGCCATCTCCGCCAGGAGCGATAAATAACCCAGCCAACCAACAGCCAGACCCCGATCAAAGCCAGCAGGTATAATCCGCTCATGCCGCAGACCTCCACCCGCGCGGGTTAAACCCAGTGACGAACAATTTTCCCAATGCTGATACTGCTGATTCGAGGGTATGGTCGGCTTTGTTTGCGGAGATCTCCAGCAGGCTGGTGATGGTACTGAGGGTCAGGGATGCGTCGACTTGCGAGAACAGGTCGAAGACGGCGAGAGAATCGGTCATCTGTCCCTTGCCATGACCGAAGGTCTGGCTAGGCCCCCAACGCTCGATGAATACTTCATCATGGGCGCCTTGCTGCACCAGCCCCAGATAATTATCCATGGTGACGAACTCAGGCCCGGCAGAGCCGTAGAGGTTCTGAATTTTCGATGCATCAAAATCCTCGTTGCCCTCAAGTATTCCGAAAAGATTGGCAATATTGAGTTGTGCGTTGCCACTCAGGCCGGGGGTCAGACCTGTCGCAAACCCGGCTCCGTTAATCGTAATGGCTTCCGCTCCAAGACCTGGAAAAAGCCGTGTAAATGCAGCGGCAAGATGTCCACCGAGACTGTGCCCGGTGACCGACAAACTTTCCGATCCGGTCAGCTTGCCAAGGCCCTGAGCCCGCTCGTCATTAAAAACCGTGGTGGAATCAGCAAACTGAATCCGGTAAACAACACCGCCGGGTTCGTCGATGACGATATCCGACCTGGAACGTAATTCTTCAAGGTAATCGATAAGAGCCTGGCCGGACAAACCTCTTAAATTATCAGATTCAGCCTCCTGACGTTCCAGATAAGCAGCCTGATAGACCCCTTTATTCGCCGTATGCAGCCTTATCCAGTCGTTATACATATCGACAATCTGTTTGATAGCCAGGCCGTCGGTTACGATGTCGCCGTAATCAGCCGACCATAAATCATCTGAAAAGGCTCCCTCGGTCCCTCGACAGGCGTAGATATATTCGTTGGTGTCTTTGTTGCGGAACAGGGTGGCGGAAAAACCGCTTTCAGGAGTGTTCTTTTGATGAGATATGACCTGCCAGTGATCGACAAAATCTGCAGCTTGGGTGGCGGAGAAAGAGCCGTGGTTTACATCGGTATTTTGAAGTGCAAGTCGAACTTTTTCATCAGAATAAACATTATTCAGCTTGTCGAACAAAATATAACTTGCTTCTGCCAAAGTAGCCAGATCATAATATTTTTTCACGTCACTCATTTTATGTACCTCCCAATTTGTTTAAAATTGTCCTGTAATTCACCAAATTCTTTAGATTTCGGTACAAAAGGTCCCATTGAAGTCCAAAATTTTATTAGCTCCATCCCGTCCTTGTAACCAGCACGGACGCTTACGCGCTTAACAACAACTTCATTTTTCTCTACATCAACAATGGTTTCCACTGTACGTCGTACTGGCAAAAATGGGGTCGCTAGAGTCTCGATTTCCCAAATAAATCGCTCGTTAACTTTGAATCCCCACGAATCATCTGAGTTGTTGAACTGTGGGGATAATTCCCGCCACGTCAGCGTCTCCGCCACCCCCGGATTCTCCGTCTTCCACTGCTCCGGCGTCTTATAAACCCAGAATCCCGCTTTGGTGGCGCAGTAGTATTTATACAGGGCATAGGTTGGAATAAAATCCCAGAACACCAAGTGATACATCACCAAAGCGGCGACGAATCCCCAAAGTACAGGCCGTCGTCCGCGTTTTTTTGCCCAACGCACCACCAGCCGGATCACCCCGATTGAAATGATCAGGTAAACGACTGCAGCAGCAATAAAAAGTAATCCGATCATGAACCTCTCCTTCAGGCGGCTTGCCGCCAACATGGTTGCGGATATTCATAAAAAGCGTAGGTTTGATACCCATAACCCCACAGGGGTCGCGTCTACACATTTCACACATTGAGCTGACTCCTTAACGTCTCTACGATGGCCCGCAATGATGTGTCCTTTTCCAGCTTTACTCCGAAGCGGCGGCTTGCCTCAGAGATGCCCGACTCTCCAATATTGAAGTGGTTTCCCAAGTTCCGCAGTCACGATCCACTGTAGCGATGACATAGATACAGGCTGACTTGGCGGGCTCGCTTTTCATCATTCTGAATGGCTGCCTTGACCTTGCTGATGATGTCTTCTACTGTCGGACGTGTTTTCAGTTTGTTCAACGCCGGGATATCTCGACCTATCTCTTTTCCCCTCAGGTGCAGCGCTGTAATTTCTTCTACAAGTAGGCCAGAATGTTGGTGATGATGATGTCGTGGGTCAGAAACAACAGCGCAATCGCAAGCAGCAACAGTTCGGACCACAAAATCCTCTTTTTTGTTGTTTTCTTGTCAGAATGCGGCGCTGACGGATTCATGCGGACACCTGCTGTCGGGATTATTTGTCAGCATCTTCTTATAAATTTTATAAATTAGACTATTCATTTTTACAAAAAACAGAAATTTTTCAAATATTATAATTTTATATCTGATAGTCTTTTTTATTACTCAATATGGTTTTTAGTGGTTGTCAGGCAATAATTAATTTCCTGCCATTCTGTGACATCGAATATGACCAGCAAGGGCAGGGCTGTCGTGAATAAGCCTTGGGGAGCTCAAACATGATGTATTCGTTGCGCCGGAGCAGTGGGGGGCCGCCCTGCCATCGTCGGCGTTCCTTTTCCGCTATGGCGATCTGTTATTTTCTCGGTGCCGGTAACGACAATCTGTTCAAACAGGCGGCGTTGCTGGTGGCGGTGAGTCAGGGGCTGACCCAGCTGCAGGGCTGGGCCACGTTGCTGTTTGCCCTGCCGTTTCTGCTGTTTTCCGCCGCTGGCGGCTGGCTGGCCGACCGTTATGACAAACAGCGGGTGATTTTGGCGGTGAAGATACTGGAATTGTTGCTGGTCGGTGTTGGTGGGCTGGGTCTGCTGTGGCAGGATTGGCGCCTGATTCTGGCCATGGTGTTCGCGTTGGCGTTGCAGTCGGCGCTGTTCGGGCCGGCGCTCAATGGTGCGGTGCCAGAGCTCTACCCGGCGCGGCAGCTGGTGCGCGCCAATGCCCGGCTCAAGCTGGTGTCGACCCTGGCGATTCTGTTGGGGATCGCCCTGGCGGGGGTGCTGCTCGATGCCGGCGGTGGGCCGCTGGTGCGGGAGGGTCGCCGGCTGGTGGCGCTGACGGCGGCGGGCTTTTCGGGACTGGGTATCTGCGCCGCTCTGGTCATTGCGCCCTTTGGTGCCCGCCGTACCCCGCGATCCTTTCCCTGGCTGGGGCCCTGGCGTTCGCTGCAGGATCTGTGGCAACTGCGCCACGATCCGCTGCTGGCTTTGGCCCTGGCCGGCAGTGCGTTTTTTTATTTTCTGGCTTCGCTGGTGGTGCTGCAGCTCAACAGTCTGGGGGTGCAGCAACTGGGGCTGTCGGCCCGCCATACCAGTCTGCTCAGTGTGGCGCTGATGCTGGGTATCTGCGCCGGCGCTTTTCTGGCCGCCCGCCTGACGAGCGTGACGCGCTGGCGCTTCGTGCTGGTACCGGCCCTGCTGGGGCTGACGCTGGGGCTGGCGCTGGTGGGCAGCGCGGCGTTGCTGGCGCCGGACTGGCAACAGTGGCTGTTGTTGCCGGCGCTGGTGATGAGTGGCGCCTGTGGTGGGCTGTTTCTGATTCCGCAGGCCAGCTTTCTGCAGGCCCGGCCGGCGGCCGATGCCCGTGGCCAGGTGATCGCGGCGGCCAATTTCTGCGCTTTTGGCGGTATCCTGTTTTCCGGTCAGCTGTTTAATGGTCTGGCGCTGGTTATGACGCCGGGGCAGGGCTTGCAGTGCTCGGCGTTGCTGACGTTGCTGGCGGCCGGCGGTCTGGCGGGGCTGCTGCGTCGTCTGGCCGATTGATCAGGCCTGATCCTTGGCCAGGCGCAGGCGGCGGAAGACCTCGACCGGTGCGGCGGCCGGGCAGCCGAGGACTTGGGCCAGGGCGGCCTGGTGACAGCGTAGGAAGGGGTTGGCACGCCGTTCGTCGCCAAGCTGGGCCGGCACGCTGGGCTGGCCCTGCCGCTGGCGTTCTTCATAGTGCTGCAGCTGGTGGCGGATTTCGCGGCAGTCGGGCAGCAGGCGGGAGGCAAAACGGTAGTTGTCGAGGGCGTAGTCGTGACCGCAGTACAGCTGGCAATGGTCGGGCAGGGTGTTGAATTGCTGCAGCGACTGGTAGAGTTGCGCGGCGCTGCCCTCGAACAGGCGGCCGCAGCCGCCGATAAACAGACAGTCGCCACTGAACAGGGCCGGCGTTTCGACCCCGTCGGTCAGCAGGTAACAGCAGTCGCCGCGGGTGTGACCCGGCGTGAACAGTACCCGGAAGGGCAGGGCGGCGTCCTGTGCCGTTGTTGTCAGCTCGGTCGTCAGGCCGGGAATGCGCTGATCGGCACCGAAGATGGGACAACCGCTGGCCTGCTGCAGGCTCAGGTTGGCGCCGCAGTGGTCGGCATGGGCGTGACTGTTGAGGATTGCGACCAGTTGCAGCCGTTCCCGCTGCAAAAGCTGCAGCACAGGTTGGGCTTCGGCTGGGTCGATGCACCAGACCTGCTGGCCGGATTGGATCAAATAGCTGTAATTGTCCTGCCGTTGACGTAGAATCCGAATCCTGAACATGTGGTCCCGCTGTTTTCGCATCAAAAATGGAGGTTGATATGGCCGCAGATTCCCTGGTGCATTGCATCGCCTTTCTTTCGCCGGCCGGCACGACCCGCCGTTTGGCCCAGCCCCTGGCAGCCGCCCTGCGACGGCGCAACGTCCCGGTGCAGAGCATTGATCTGGCCGGTCGCCAGACGCCGGCCTGCCTGGCGCCGGGCCCCTGCTGTCTCTGGCTCGGTTCGCCGGTCTATGTCGATCATGCCCTGCCGCCGGTGCTCGATTTTGTCGCCACGCTGCCGCCGGGCGACCGTCATTACGCCGTGCCCTTCGTGACCTGGGGAGCGGTGTGCAGCGGCGTGGCCCTGCCGGAGATGGCCAGCGCACTGGCGGCCCGCGGTTGGCGCAGTCTGGCGGCGGCCAAGGTGCTGGCCGAGCATTCTTCCCTGTGGCGCAGCACCGCGCCCCTGGCCCAGGGGCATCCGGACGCGGCCGATCTGGCGCTGATGGAGCAGCTGGTTGACGCCGTGCTGGAGCGGCTGGAGCAGGCCCGGCTGGCCGGGGCTGAACCGCCGTTGCTGGCACTGGACAGACTGCATTATCTGCCGGCGGAGGTGGAGCAGCACAGCTGGAGTAAAAGTCTGCAGGCCGCCAAACAGCTGCTTGGCCCGCATCAGCCACGTCATGACCGCTGTATCCGCTGTGGTGGCTGCGTGCTGAGTTGCCCGGTGGGGGCGCTCGACTGGCAGGGGGACTATCCGCAGGCCAATGACCGCTGTATCCGCTGCCATCAGTGCACCCGCATCTGCCCCCAGCAGGCCTTTCCCTACGATGCTGCCGCCATGGAGCAGCGTATCCGCGGTTTTGCCGCCGCCAGCCCCGAGGTTAAACAGAGCGCCCTGTATCTGTGACCCGTTGCGAAAAAAAGGGTCAGCGGCGGTAGCGACAGTTCAACTCGCCGTAGGCGTCGATGCGGCGGTCGCGAAGATAGGGCCAGATGCGCCGCACCGTTTCGCTGCGGTGCCGGTCGATGTCGGCCAGCAGCACCGTTTCGCTCTGGTCGTCGGCCTGGACGAGGATTTCGCCCTGTGGCCCGGCGACGAAACTGCCGCCCCAGAACTGGGCACCGGCGGTACGACCACTGGGGTCGGGCTCGAAACCGACGCGGTTGACGCTGATGACCGGCAGGCCGTTGGCGATGGCATGGCTGCGCTGGATGCAGATCCAGGCCTCGCGCTGGCGCTGCTGTTCGGCCGCCGTGTCGGCCGGATCGAAGCCGATGGCGGTGGGGTAGATGAGCAGTTCGGCGCCGGCCAGGGCCATCAGGCGGGCGGCTTCCGGGTACCACTGGTCCCAGCACACCAGTACACCGAGGCGGCCGACGCTGGTATCGATGGGCGTGAATCCCAGATCGCCCGGCGTGAAGTAGAACTTCTCATTGTAACCGGGATCGTCGGGAATGTGCATCTTGCGGTAGCGGCCGGCCTCGCGGCCGTCGCTGTCGAAAACAACGGCGGTGTTGTGGTACAGACCGGCGGCGCGTTTCTCGAACAGTGAGCAGACCAGCACAATGGCATGGCGGCGTGCCAGCGTGGCGAAGAAATCGCTGGTCGGGCCGGGGATGGGTTCGGCCAGGTCGAACAGTTCGCAGCTCTGATGCTGGCAGAAATACAGGCTGGCGTGCAGTTCCTGCAACACCACCAGACGGGCGCCCTGGGCGGCGGCCTCGGCAATGGCGCGGGCACTGTGATCGAGATTGTCCTGCCGCGAGGCGCTGCAGCGTTGCTGAATCAGGGCGGTGCGCAGAGGGTTCATGCCAGGGTTCCTTTCGCCAGTTGCATGGTCAGGCAGTGCAGCGAACCGTGCTGCCAGATCACCGGCAGGCAGTTGACACCGATGATGGTGCGGTCGGGGTAGGCGCTGGCCATAACCGCCAGGGCCTCGCCATCGGCCGGATCGTCGTAGGTGGGCACCAGCACGGCGCCGTTGAGCACCAGATAGTTGGCGTAGGTGGCGGGTAGACGCTGGCCGTCCTCGTCGAAGCGCGCGGCGGGCCAGGGTAGCGGCCGCAGGCGGTAGGGCGCACCGGCGAGGGTGCGGAAGCTGGCCAGTTGCTGCTCCATGGCCTGCAGGGCGGCGTAGTGTTCGTCGGCTGGATCGTTGCAACGGACATAAACGAGGGTGTCGTCCGGACAGAGCCGCACCAGGGTGTCGATGTGGGCATCGGTGTCGTCGCCCGCCAGATAGCCGTGATCAAGCCAGAGCACCTGGCGCAGACCGAACAACTGGCACAGCTGCGTTTCCAACTGCGGCCGGCTCAGGTGCGGGTTGCGGTTGGGACTGAGCAGGCAGGTACTGGTGGTCAGCAGGGTGCCGGCGCCGTCGCTTTCGAAGCTGCCGCCCTCGAAAATCAGCGGCTGGCACTGCAGGTCACAGGCCCAGGCGCCGGCCGCGGCCAGCCGGCGGTTGATCTGGTTGTCCTGATCGGCGGCGAATTTCAGGCCCCAGCCATTGAAGCCGAAGTCGTACAGGGCTACTCGTCCGTCGATTTCAACGCTGATGGGGCCGAAATCGCGCGCCCAGGTGTCGTTGGTTGGCAGTTCATACAGCTGCAGGCGGGGACCGTCCAGCCCTGCGGCTTGCAGCCGCTGGCGGACCAGGGCGGCATCCGGCGCGACCAGCAGTACCGGCTCGAAGCGGTTGATCTGACGGATCAGCTCAATGAAAACCTGTTCGATCTGGGGCAGGATCGGTGCCCAGTCGCTTGCGGCGGTGGGCCAGGCCAGCAGGACGGCGTCCTGCGCTTCCCATTCGGCGGGCAGACGGATGGCAGTGGGCATGAAAAACCTTTCAGGCTGAGAAGAAGGGCGGCGAGGCCGCCTGAAGTACGGAATTGGCGTGAATAAGGTTTGTTGGATGCGGCGGAGTATGCCACGAAAGGGCGGTCGGCGCCAAGACGGATGCTGCTGCAGCGAGCGCTGCGACTTTTCAGGCGGGCGGGTCGGACGGATGGTGGTTCCGGCGGCTGCGGTAGCGCCACCACAGCGCCAGCATCAGGCCGGCAAGAGCGAGCCCCGCCAGACTCAGGACGGCGGGATGGGTCTGTTGCCAGGTGCGCAGCCCCAGATAGCCGGCAGCGGGATAGATCAGGCCCCACAGCAGGCCGCTGCCGGTGGTGTAAAGGGCAAAACGGCCTGGTGGCATCTGCAGGCCGCCGCAAACAAAGGTGACAAAACCGCGCAGCGGGCCGAAGAATCGCGCCAGCAGCAGGCTTTTGCCGCCGTGAGCGGCGAAGAACAGTTCGGCCCGTCGCAGCAGACGGGCATGACGGCTGCGTGCCAGCCACTGGCTGATACGCTGGCCGCCCCGGCCACCGATGGCGTAATTGAGCAGATCGCCAACAATGGCTCCGGCCATGGCGGCCAGGCAGACCAGGGCCAGCTGTCCGTGGCCCTGGGCCGCCAGGGCGCCGGCACTGACGCAGATGACGCTGCCGGGCACCAGCAGGCCGATGACGAGCAGGCCCTCGACCAGGGCGGTCAAGGCGATGAGGCCGTAATAGTGCGGGCCCGAGGTCAGTTGCGTCAGCAGGTCGGTCAGCCAGGTTTCCATCTGCCAAGGCTTACTGCAATTTGGCCGAAATAGCAAACCCTGCCTTGCCCGGCGGTGGTGCTGACGGGGCAAGGCAGGGTTTGCTGCCGGGTCGAAGAGGTATCTGCCGGGGCTAACAGCCGGTCAGGGCGTCCATGCCCGGACGGGGCGCCTGGACTTTTTTGTCGGCTTTTTTCTGTTCCGGCCTGAGGATGACGCGGTCACCGACGGCGAGTTGATCACAGGGCTGTTCCAGTGCGATGGTCAGCTGCTGCTGGTCGATGGAGCGGATGGTTCCTGCGAGGCTCTGGCTCAAAGCTGGCGTTGCCAGGGCCAGGCCCAGCAGCAGGGCCAGGGTGACCTGAGGTGACAGCAGCGATTTCACGATCGTCTGTTTCATGGGGATTCTCCTTGGAAGGAAGGTTGCGCGTTCTGCCGCAGGAACGAACTCCGGCGGTTGTCTACTGAACGTGACAGGCACTGCAGGTGACGGGGGCCTGGGCGTTGCCGGCTGCTTTTTCCGTCTTGTGACAATTCAGACACAGATCGTGGCCCTGCTGTTTGTTTTCGATGGGGATACGGCCCGGTTCGCCCTCATGGCAGCGGCTACAGTCGAGCACGGCGCCGTGGCCCTTGTGGTTGAAGGTGACGGTTCCCTTGCCTTCATAGGTGTAGACATCTGCGGCCAGGACCGGTGCCGCCAGCAGTGTGGCCAGCAGGCACAGAGACAGTAACGGGGCTGTGATGTGGCGCTGTTTTTTCATGATGGACCTCCTGAGGTGGTGAGGGCAGACCCTTGGCTGCGGTCGGCGTCTGTGCCGCCCGGCGGGTGCTGTCTTTGCTTCCTGTTTAGCCCAGTGGTCGCCGGTTTGCATTCGACATCGGCTCCAGTTCCACCCGATGTCGGGTCTTTTTTGCCGAATTTCAAGGGTTTGTTGAGTGGTCCGGCGCGGCTGGCTGGCGCTGTTACCGGGCCATGGAATTGCCTTTTGATAGTCAATCTGCTAGGGTCGCAGAGCGGTCGGCAGCCTTGCCGGCCTTTTTCCTTGGTTTGTTCGCGAAACGAGAACGCCATGTCTGAGCAGGACGATTTCACCGGTCGCAGCGATGCCACGCTGATGATCGATGGTGCTGCGGTGCGCCGGCTGCGTGAGCAGCGGAACCTGACCCAGCTGTATGTCGCCAAGGTGGTCGGTGTGACGACTGACACCATTTCGCGCTGGGAGAATAATCGTTATCCCAGCATCCGGCGCCAGAATGCCGAGCGTCTGGCCGAAGCTCTGGAGGTGGCGGTCGAACAGATCCTGCAGGACGGGCCGGTGGCTCCAGACGCTGACGGCGCGGCCTCGGCCGGCCGGTTGCCGTTCTGGCGTCGCCGACCGCTGCTGCTGGGCCTGCTGCTCACGGCCGGGCTGGTTGGCTTGTTGTGGGCCTTCTGGCCGGGGACCGCCGCTACGCTGCGGGCGCAGCGGTTGTTGCCAAGCTATGCCGCACCGGCGACGCGAATTCCGGTACAGCTGGTGATTGAAGGCTCATCGGCGCGGGCAGTGGTGCGTGAAACCCTGCCACCGGGTTGGCAGTTGATTGCCGCCGACCCGGCGCCGGACAGTGTTGACGCCGCCAGTGGTTTGCTGCGCTGGATGATTCGACTGGAAAACGCTCCGGTCGTACTGCACTATCTGGTGCAGGTGGCGGCTGGTCCTGCTCATTCGCCGCAGCCTTTTGTCGGCGAACTGGTGATGCAGGGTGCGTCGAAAGCCCGGCGGCAACTGGTGCTGGGCGCCGATCAACTGGTGGTTAGTCCGCTGCACTGGGCCGATCTTAACGGCGACGGCCACATCAATGACGACGAGATGCTGGCGGCGTCCGAAATCATCGAACAGGCTCCCGCTCTGCCACTGGACTTTGCCGCCATCGAGGCCCTGTGGAGTGCTGGGGCCTATCACTGGGATGCGCAGCAGGCTGCCTTTGCGCCCGGCCCGCCCCCTCAGCAGGCTGTTGAAAAACTGCCTGCTGAGCCCATGGATGGGCGTCGTTGAAAAAGTCCCGGAGGAGATTTTAACCTTCTGTTAAAGAACGGTCGGCGCGGTTTTTCGCTGACGTCCGTGGCGCGATCTTTTATACTGCCGCCGGTTTTCATGTGCCGACGGGCTTCTCAACTGTTTGCTTAACGGGTAGGACACACCAGAATGGAATCTGTGCTGAAGCTGGTTGCGGCGGAGATGCGGGCGGTTGAACAGCAGTTCAAGCGCGATCTTGATTCCGATGTCTATTTGATCCGCAAGGTTGGCGAATATGTGCTGGCCAGCGGTGGCAAGCGCATGCGGCCCATGCTGGTGTTATTGGCGGCCCGGCTGGCCGGCTACCAGGGCGAGGCGCATATCGGGGTTGCCAGCGTGGTCGAGTTCATCCATACGGCCACCCTGCTGCACGATGACGTGGTCGATAGCGCCGAACTGCGACGCGGCGCGGCCTCGGCCAACCGGGTGTGGGGCAACGAGGCATCGGTGCTGGTGGGCGACTTCCTGTTTGCCAAGTCTTTTTCCATCATGGTACGGGCTGGCAGCCTGCCGATTCTGCAGGCCCTGTCCGACGCGACCACCCAGATGGCCGAAGGCGAGGTGCTGCAACTCATCAGCACCTGCGATCTCGATCTGAGTGAAGAACGCTATATGCAGGTGGTGCGCGAAAAGACCGCCGTGTTGATCGCCGCTGCCTGCCGTTGTGGCGCCATTCTGGGTGGAGTCGATGCGGCCTGCCAGCAGGCCCTGCACGATTTCGGCATGGATCTGGGGATTGCCTTTCAGTTCATGGACGATGCCCTGGATTATGTGGCCGACGAGAAGGAATTCGGCAAGGTGCGGGGTCATGACCTGGAAGAAGGCAAGATGACGCTGCCTTTGATCGAAACCCTGCGACGCTGCACCGCCGAGGAACGTCAACTGGTCGAGCGCGTGGTGGAGGAAGAGCCTTTGCAGGAAGACAGCCTGAGCCAGGTGGTGGCACTGATCGAACGCTACGATGGTATCGGTTACACCCGACAGCGGGCCCAGCAGATGGTTGAAAAGGCCAAGGGCCATTTGCGGGCGGCCTTTCCCGAGGATGAGGTGCGGCGGGCGCTGGAGATTCTGGCGGATTATGTTGTCAGTCGTTCGCATTGATAGGCGGTCCGCGTGTCCGGGGGACAGACGGGGCGCCCGATGCTTGGAGGGGTTCGGCCGGGGCGCTTTTCGCACTTTTGGTGAGGGGCAGGTAGTTCGCAATTTGACGTTTCCGCGGCGTTAAATGCCGAGATTTCTGCCGCGGGCGCCGGGCTGACCTGGCAGCAGCACCGGGGTTTGGTTGTTGGAACAGTCTCTGCATGCGTCGGTTACAGAATACCGTGGCCGACGTTTTCCTTTTTATGCAGGGATTTGCCGATGACGCCAGAAGATCAGATTGTTCACGAAAGTACCTTCGTCTTTTGTGATCACCGCTACCCTATACGCATCTACCGGCGCGGTGATGAAGGCTTTGTCGCCAAAACGGAATTTTCCCCAGACGATACCATCATCAACGATGGTACCGATCTTGAGCTGCTGCTGGAACGGCATCGGCGCCTGTTGCCCCTGGCGATTCTGTCGCGCCAGATTCGCGGTCGAAGCAACTGAAGAATGCCATAACGCAGCAGCCCCTGTTTCTTGCCATAGCGATAAAAAACCGCTCCGGAAGATTATCCGGAGCGGTTTTTTAGTGGTGCGTCCGGCGCTAGCCGGGCAGATGCTCTGCGTGTTCAGGCGATGTCTTCGGGACCAGCGGCACTGCTGGCCGTTTTGCTGGTACGCCGGCGTCGCACGGGCTTCTTGGTGGTTTCGGCCGTTGTGGTTTCGCTGCCGGCTGCAGAGGTGGTCGTGTCGCTGCCCGTGGTTTTACGGCTGGTACGCCGGCGGGCGGGTTTCTTTTCACTGTTGTCACTGTCAGACGGCATGGCCAGGCTGGCAGAATCGCCGGACGGGGCTGTTGCCGGTACTGTGCTGGCGGCAGCTTTACGGCCGGTGCGGCGCCGCGCCGGTTTTTTGGCCGTTTCCGCTGTTTCGCTGGGGGCCGTTTCGGTTGCCGCTCCGCTGTTGCTGTCAGTTGCAGGCCGTGGCAGGGCGGAGGACGCAGCTGCAGCACCCGCCGGGTTGGCGGCTGGGGTGTCGCTCGGTTCTGCCTTGCTCACAGGAGCCTTGCGACTGGTGCGGCGGCGAGTCGGCTGTTTAACGGATTCCGTTTCCGCCAGGTTTGTCGCTGTTGCCTGCTTGCCGGTCGCCGGTGCTGCCGGTGCTGCCGGTGCTGCCGGTGCTGCCGGTGCTGCCGGTGCTGCCGGTGCTGCCGGTGCTGCCGGTGCTGCCGGTGCTGCCGGTGCTGCCGGTGCTGCCGGTGCTGCCGGTGCTGCCGGTGCTGCCGGTGCTGCCGGTGCTGCCGGTGTCGGGGCGGGGGAGTCGGCAGCCTTGGCCGATACCGCCTCTGCTGGTGCTACGGCTTTATCCGTCGGAGTGGTTTTTTTGCGGCGACCGCCCCGCCGTGTCGGACGTTTGGCCGGCTTGGAGCCACTGGCGTCTTCCTCCGCAGCGGTTGTCTTGATCGCCGCCGCATCGTTGATATCGTCGGTTGTCGGGGTGGTGGGGGACTTGTCGGCAGGTGGCGAAGTGCTATCCGGGCTGGTCCCCATGGCTGCCGTTGCCGGATCGGTCTGGAGCGTGTCAGTTGCTTCGGTGGCTGCCGTGCCATTGGCGGTTTTTTTGCGCCGGCCGCGGCCACGTGACCGCCGCCGGCTGGAACGGGCCGGAGTCATGCCCTCGCTTGCCGAGGAGGCTGATTCCACGGGCGTATCCCCTTCGGTGGTGTCGCTGGACAGGTCTTCAGCAGCGGCTTCGCTGGCAGACGCAATAGCACTTTCACTCGGAAGCGGACGTTCTTCCAGCGGCCGGCTGCGCTCGGACAGGTCCATGTCCACCAATGCCCGTTGCGGCGTGTTTTCCTCGCCCGCCTCGCGCGGGGCCTTGCTGCAGTCGATGTCCATCTGATCGGGCAGGTAGCCTGGCTCCGGCTGGATGGTGATTTTCAGGCCGTAGCGCTGTTCCAGATCGTGCAGGTCAGCCCGTTTGTTGTTCAGCAGATAACTGGCCACATCGAGGGCCACACGGGCATTGACCAGGTCGATCTGACCCTTGGCGGTGGCAGCCTGGATGCGCCGCAGCAATGCCACGGCGCGGGATTCCTCACTGCGGATGCGACCGGTTCCCTGGCAGTGGGGACAACTGTGGGTGGACGTGGCTCCCAGGTTTGGTTTGATGCGTTGGCGACTCATTTCCAACAGGCCGAACTGGGTGCTGATGCGGCCGAGGGTGACGCGCGCCTTGTCGTTCTTGAGGGAGAGTTTAAGCGCCTTTTCCACTTCGCGGCCATTCTTGCGCTGGCGCATGTCGATGAAGTCGATAACGATCAGGCCGCCAAGATCACGCAGCCGCAGCTGCCGGCCGATCTCTACCGCCGCCTCGAGATTGACCCGCGTGGCGGTGGCCTCAACATCCTGTTCGCCTGACATCTTGCCGGAGTTGACGTCGATGGCGACCAGCGCCTCCGTCTGATCTAGGACGATGGAGCCGCCTGACGGCAGGCTGACCGTGTTGCTCGACAGCTGGGCGATCTGCTCTTCGATCTGGTAACGGGCGAAGATCGGGCGCCGTTCCTGATGCAGTTTGACCAGCGGCGCATACTGCGGCATGACCGCCAGGAAGAATTCGCGGGCCTGCTGGTAGACCTCGCGGTCATCGATGAGCACCTCATCGATTTCGGGGGTGAAATAGTCGCGAATGCTGCGCAGCACCAGACCGGATTCCTGATAGATCAGGGCAGGGGCTCCGGCCTTCTGGGCGTGATCAATAATGCTGTGGTAGATGCCAAGCAGGTAGTCGAAGTCGCGCTTGAGTTCTTCGGGCGGCTGGTCGATGGCCGCGGTGCGGATGATATAACCCATGTTTTCGGGCAGGTCGAGTTGCTCCAGGGCTTTTTTGATGTTGCGGCGGGTAGGTTCGTGTTCAATTTTGCGCGAGATGCCGCGCGAATTGCTTTCGGCCAGCAGTACCATGTAACGGCCGGCCAGGGACAACTCGGTGGTAAGAGCCGCGCCCTTGGTGCCGCGTTCCTCCTTGACCACCTGAACCAGGAGTTTCTGGCCACGCTTGAGAATGTCGTTGATGGCGGGGCGGCGCCGCTCGCCGCTTTCACCATTGCGGGCGGCGGGCCAGAGAGCGGGGTGGATGTCGCCGATTTGCAGAAAACCGGGGCGGGCGGCGCCGTAATCGACAAAGGCTGCCTGCAGCCCGGCTTCGACGCGGATGACCTCCGCCTTGTAGATGTTGCCTTTGGTCTGCTCGCGGCCGGCGACCTCGATGTCCAACTCAGTCAGCAGACCGTCTTCGACGATTGCGACGCGTTCCTCTTCGGGCAGCGTCGCATTGATCAGCATTTTTTTGCTCATGCAGGGTTTCCTGGTGAAGGCGCAACACGGCCGTTGCCCTTCTGGCGTGCTGGCCTGAACCAACGCGCCCTTTTAAGTGGTTAACAGGCGCCACTGCGGCAATGCCGTCACGCGGTGGCGCCGCCCCGCCGCGACCAGCCGGCAGGGCGGGCGGCACGGGAGCTGGAACTCTGTGCGGGCCTGTGGCCGCCGGTGGAACTGGCGGCTGACGGGCGATCCGCCACCAGCCAGAGAGCGGGTGACGGGAAAAAACAAGGGTACGCTGGCTGCTCGCTGGCTCGTGGTCTCGGCCCGCGCGCTCTGGCGGCGGGTTAAAAAGCCCCGCGAACGATTTTTCAACCGGAAAGGCCGAAAATGCGAGGTTTACCAAGATGGCGCGGCGGACATAAGCGGGCGCGCAGCTCCGGGAAAGAGCGGGCTGGCGGCGCCGGAAAAGGTGGCGCCATCATAACAGAAGGTCATCACTTGTCATCTGCTATTTCACGGTGGCAGGGTTGCGGGTTTATTGGCGGTAAACAGATTTCAGGCTTGCTGAATGTGTCTCAGGGTATATAATCCCATGAATTTTTCGAAAAAGCTGGTGTTTGGATCGACGTTGAGCGGGACCACGCGGTGCTGTTGTGATGCTCCGCAGACTCCTTTTTACCGGTTTCCGGTCTGTACCCAGAATGAATGTCAGCCTGTTATCGGTGCCATCGACCGCATGTGATAGGATGTTTTTCGTTGCCAAGCCACGGCAGATTCTGCCGGCAACAGACACAGGCTCTCCCCCTTGGAGCCTGTCTGCCCTGTTCCTCCCCTCCTCCGGAACAGGGCTTTTTTTGTGCCTCGCTTTTCCCTCCTGATCCGCTGTGCTATGCTTCTGCCCCGGTAATGTGTTGCGTTTTCTTTTATTGAGCAGATGAGGGCACAAATGAAGCCTGAGCAAGAAATAATCCCGCTTCCGAGTGGCAGGGGTTCCTTTCGCGGCGCTGCTGGCTGCCGAGGTTGTGCTATCTGGCTGGCGCGGTTGCTGGTGCTGACCTGGCTGTTGTTGCCGTGCGGCCGGGCAGCGGCTCTGGCCCTGCAGGAGCAGGTTCACGAGTTCGTGCTTGACAACGGTTTGCGGCTGCTGGTGGTGCCGCAGCCGACCGCCATGACCTTCACGGCTTATCTGACCCTGGGGGTCGGCTCGGTGGATGAACGGGACAGCAATCGCGGCATTGCCCATTTCCTTGAACATATGCGGTTTAAAGGTACCCATCAGATCGGCACCCGTGACTTTGCTGCCGAGGAGCCGCTGTTGCGTCAGCTTGATGAGGTGGTCACGCGTCTGCAGCGCTGTGAGCAGGAGGCGAATTGCCCGCCGCAACGGCTGGAGGCCTTGCGTCAGCAGGTGAAACAACTGGAGCAGCAGCACCGCCAGCTGGTGGTCAAGGACGAGTTTTCCGAGATCTACGCCCGGCATGGCGGCGTCGATTTCAACGCCTTTACCAGCAAGGATCTGACCACCTATCTGATTTCCCTGCCGGCCAACCGGCTGGAGCTCTGGTTCGCCCTTGAAGCCGACCGCATGAAGAACACGGTGCTGCGCGAATTTCACACCGAAAAAGGGGTGATCCAAGAGGAACGGCGCCGTTCCTATGAAAGCCGGCCCTTTGGTCTGCTGTACGAAACCCTGCTGGCCACGGCCTTTCAGGTGCATCCCTACCGTCACCCGGTGATTGGCTGGTCATCGGATATTGCCGCTCTGCGCAAGGAGCAATTGCAGGCGTTCATGGAACGCTATTATCAGCCGGCCAACTGCTGTATTGCCCTGGTCGGTGCGGTCGAACCGGCTGAGGCCCACCGTCTGGCGCAGCATTATTTTGGGGGCATTCCCGCGGGCGAGCGCGTGCCGCCGGTGACGGCGGTGGAGCCGCCCCAACGCGGCGAGCGGCGGGTGCAGGTGCGCTTTCAGGCTGAACCCCAGTTGCTGGTGGCTTACCACAAACCCACCGTGCCCAGCCGCGACGACTATGCCTTCGATCTGCTGGCGGTGTTGCTGACCGACGGCCCCACCTCTCTGCTGCATCGCCGGCTGGTTCTCGAACAGCAGTTGGTGACGCAGGTGTCGGCCTTTGGCGCGCCCGGTGGCCGTTACGACAATCTGTTTGTGCTGCATCTGGTGCCGCGTCATCCTCACCCGGTTGCCGAGGTGGAGGCGGCGCTCTATGCCGAGCTGGAACAACTGTGCGCCGTGCCACCGACGCAACAACAGCTTGACCGCGCCCGCAAGCGTCTGCGGGCCGATCATCTACGCCAGCTGCAGAGCCATCGTGGTCTGGCCGGCATGCTGACCCATTTTCAGGTCGTCACCGGTGACTGGCGCTATCTCGACCGCTATGACGCCGTGATCCGCAGCCTGACCGCTGCCGAGGTGCAGCAGGCGGCGGCCCGCTGGTTGAAGGCCGACAACCGCACGGTGGTTGAACTGGTGTCGCAGGAGGCGTCATGAACAGGCGGGGAATAAGGTGCGCGCTACGTGCTGCTGTTGTTGGTTTGCTGTTGTTTCTGCCGAGCGGCGGCTGGGCCGCCCGGCCCGATGCGATCAGCTTGCCACCCTTGCAGGAACGCTGGCGCTTGCCGGAAAAAATGCAGCTGGATAACCAGGTGCCCCTGTATCTGCTGACCGATGAACGGGTGCCGCTGGTGGATGTCACGGTGCTGCTGGCTTTTGGTCGCAGTGCAGTGCCGCCTGATCAGAGCGGACTGGTGGAGTTGGTGGCCGAGGGGTTGCGCAGTGGTGGCAGCTTAAAGCGCCGTCCGCAGCAGATTGATGAGGATCTTGATGCGTTGGCGGCCAATCTGCGGGTTGACAGCGGGCCCTACAGTATTGAACTGCATCTGTCGCTGTTGCGGGAAGATCTGGCGGCGGGGGTGGCTCTGTTGGCTGAGCTGGTGCAGCAGCCGCGTTTCGATGCCGAGCGTTTTGCCATTGCCCGCCAGCAGTTGCAGGAAAACATTCGCCGGCGTGCTGACCAGCCTCAGGGCGCGGCGCAATATTTGCTGACCCGCCAGCTTTACGGCAGTCACCCTCTGGGCCAGCCGCCGACGCTGGCAACGCTGGCGACCTTTGATCTGGAGCAGGTCCGCGCCTTCTATCAGCGCCATGCCGGGCCGGCCCACCTGTGGTTGGCGGTTTCCGGCGCGGTTGATGCCGGGGAACTGCTGCCCTTGGTCAATGACGCCTTCGGCCACTGGCAGGCGCCGGTGACAGCGGTGCCCTTGCCACCACTGCCGCCGGAGGCCGCGGCGGAAAGCCTGCTGGTCGACCGACCGCTGCCGCAGACGACGGTGCTGCTGGCTCAGCGCGGTATCGACAAGGACAACCCGGATCTCTATGCCGTGCAGGTGATGAACTACATACTTGGCGGGGGCGGGTTCAATTCGCGCCTGATGCGGGAGATTCGCTCCAATCGCGGGCTGGTCTATTCGGTTTACAGTGCCTTTTCCGTTGGCCGGCGCTTGCCCGGTCCCTTTGTCGCCGGCTGTGAGACCCGTAATGACCAGGTGGCCGAGGCGGTCGATCTGATGCGGCAGGAAATGGAACGTCTGCGCACGGAAACGGTCACGCCCGCCGAACTGGAGCTGGCGCGCGAGAGCCTGATCAATGCCTTTATTTTTGTCTTTGCCGACAGTCATCAGCTGGTGCGGCGGGTAATGGAACAGGATTATTACGGTTTCGCGCCGGATTATCTGCAGCGTTATCGCCAGCGCATTGCTGCCGTTAGCGCGGAAGATGTGCGGCAGGTGGCGCGGCGCTATTTGCAGCCGCAGCGTCAGCAGCTGATTCTGGTGGGGGCGGCTGAAAGTCTGCATCTGCCGCCCGGCGGGCCGCTGCGTCAGGTGGCGGTGGAAACGTTGCTGTCAGAAGCGCCGGTCGCCTCACCGTAACGGCACAGCCGCAGGCCCCCCGCATCGAGTTCGGCGTAGCACCGTTTTTCCGCCCAGTCACCCACCACGACCACCTCGATGGTGTCAGCTGACAGACGCCAGGGCTGGTGAAAGTGGCCGCACAACAGCAGATCGCAGCCGGCGGCGGCGGCAACCTGGCCGGCCTGCTGCAGGGCCGGGCGTGGCGGGGCCGGAAGGGGCAGGCCAGGCCGGGGCCGCGAATGGCGCCGGCTGAGGGCACTGAGCCGTTCGGCCAGCGCCCAGACGGCATCGGCTGGCAGCAGCTGCTGCAGCAGGCGACTGGCGCGGCTGCGCAGCAGCCAGCGCCACAGCCGGTAGCTGTGGCTGGCGCCAATGCGGTCGCCGTGGGTCAGCCAAAGGCGGTGACCGTAGAGGGCAATGGTTGCGCTGTCGGCAATGAGGGTGGCGCCGAGGGTCTGGCTGAAATAGGGGCCGAGATGGAAATCGTGGTTGCCTTCAGCGACGATCAGCCGGGTACCGCTCTGTTGCAGCAGCCACAGTTGCTGCAGCAGGGGCAGATAGGCACTGAAGACACAGTGGCGGTAGCCGATCCAGAATTCGAACAGATCGCCCAACAGGATCAGGCAATCGGGCCGGTCGCTTTGTTGTTGCTGCTGCAGAAACTGCAGCAGATCGCGGTAAGCGGGATCGGTCGGCTGTTTGAGGTGGGCATCGGCAAGAATCAGGGTTCGGCTCATGGCGCGCACTATAGCAATCCCACCGCGCTGGTGACAGCCTCAAAACGCACCGGAGGGAAAAGAGATGATTGCTGAGAGGGCCGCTGATTCCCGTCGCGCCGTGCCAGGGCCGACGCCCCTGTTGCTACAGGTCTGCTGTGCTCCCTGCAGCACCGCGGTGGTCGAACAGCTGCAGCAGGCGGGCTACGCCCCAACCCTGTATTTCTGCAACCCCAACATCCATCCCCTGACGGAATACCAGCAGCGCCGCGCCGAATTGCAACGCTGGTGCTCTCGGCAGAGACTGCCGCTGCTCCTGGCCGACGACCGGCCGGCTGACTGGTTCGCCGCCATTGCCGGGCTGGAAAACCAGCCCGAACGGGGCCGGCGCTGCCACCGCTGCTTCCGCCTGCGCCTGCAGTTGACGGCCCTGTGTGCCCGCCGGCACGGTTTCGGGCTGTTCGGCACTGCCCTGACGGTGTCGCCGCACAAGGATGCCGTTGCCATCAACCGTCTCGGCCAAGCGCTCGGCCGTCAGCTGGGGCTGGAGTTTTTTGTGGCCAACTTCAAAAAACAGGGGGGCTTTCAGCGCAGCCTGGAGCTGTCACGGCAGAATGGTTTCTACCGCCAGCGTTATTGTGGCTGTCAGTTTTCGCTGCAGCAGCGTCAGCGGCAGGATGCGGCCCGGGCTGCCGCTGGCGACCATGGCGACAGTCGCTGAAGATCACCGCCGGCTGCGCCACTGCCGGCTGGTGCTTTATCTGTTGCTGGCGGCCCTGATCGGCCTGGCGACGGGGGCCTTGGCGGTCTGTTTTCGTTATCTGCTGCTGGAGGGTACGGCGCTGCTATGGGACGAACCGGTTGACCTGATCGCGGCGACCGCGCGTCTGCCCTGGTATCAGGTGGTGCTGATTCCTGCGCTGGGCGGACTGGTGCTGGGGCCTGCCGTGGCGCACTTTGCGCCGGAAACGCGTGGTGCCGGCGTTCCCGAAGTCATTGAGGCCGTGGTGGTGCGTGAAGGCAACATTCGCCACCGCACCAGTCTGTGCAAACTGCTGTCGACCTTGCTGTCGCTCAGTTGCGGCGCCTCGGTCGGACGGGAAGGGCCGGTGGTCCACATGGGTTCGGCGGTGGGATCGTCACTGGCGCAGCTGCTGCATCTGCCGGCCGAATGGAAACGGGTGTTTCTGGCCTGTGGCGCCGCTGCCGGTATCGCTGCGACCTTCAACGCGCCCATGGCCGGCATGCTGTTTGCCGCCGAGATCATTCTGGTGGATTTTCAGGTCAGCTATCTCAGCCAGATCGCCGTTTCCAGTGTGGCGGCCACGGTGGTGTCGCACCGCTTTTTCGGCGCGCTGCCGGCCTTTGCGGTGCCGGCTTTTCAGCTGCACAGCTACTGGGAGTTGCCACTCTATTTGCTGCTGGGCCTTTTGGCCGGCGGTCTGGCCATCCTCTTTATCCGCAGCACCTGCCTGGTGGAGGATGTCTTCAGTCGGCTGGGTATCGCCCCGCGCTGGCGGCCGGCCTGTGCCGGTTTGCTGTTGGGCCTGATAGCCCTGGTTCTGCCCCAGGTGCTTGGCGTCGGCTATCCAACCATGAATCAGGTCTTGACAGCACAGATGTTGCCTCTGATGATGGGCGCCGTGCTGCTGGCCAAGTGGCTGGCCACGGCCCTGTGTGTCGGCGCCGGTTTTTCCGGTGGCATCTTTGCCCCTTCGCTGGTGCTGGGTGGTCTGCTGGGTGGCTTGGTGGGCGCCTTGGCCAGTCTGGTGGCACCGGCCTTGGTGGCGCCGCCGCCGGCCTATGCTCTGGTGGGCATGGCGGCTCTGGTCAGTGGCACCACCCTGGCGCCGATCACGGCCATCTTTACCATCTTCGAGCTGACCTATAATTACGAGATCATTCTGCCGCTGATGCTGTGTTGTATCGCCAGTCTTCTGGTGGTACAGAGCGGCTACGGTTTGTCGATCTACGAAACACGCCTGGTGCGTAAAGGGGTGCGCATTGTACGCGGTCGCGATGTCAATCTGTTGCGCTCGCTGCAGGTGGCCGATTTCATGGAGCGTCATTTCGAACAGATTGGCCAGGCCATGCCCTTGGTCGATCTGGTACAACTGGCCCAGGACAGCAGCTATCCCCATTTTGTTGTGGTGGACGAGGGGGGTCGGCTGGTTGGCATGCTGTCCATGCATGATCTGAAGGTCTGTCTCAGTGAGATGGGTGAACTGGCTCATCTGGTGCTGGCGTCGGAAATTATGACGCGTCAGGTGGTGACCATCACTGCCGGCCAGAACCTTGAAACCGCCTTTGAACTGTTCGAGGGCCGGCATATCTCGACCTTGCCGGTGGTGGCCGAGGAGGATGAGCGGCGCGTGCTGGGGGTGCTCAAAAAAAACACCCTGATACAGGCATACAATCAGAATATTCTCAAACTGGGTGGTTTTTGAACCCGTTATGCTGGTGCCGGGCCTTTGTTGCCGGCAAAACAGAGGATAGACCCGATGGATTCCGACCGTTCCCTGTCCTTCAGTGAGCGCATTGTGGCGCGGGCGCGTGGCCGCCGCAACATCCTGATTCTGACACACGACAATCCCGATCCCGATGCGTTGGCCAGTGCTCATGCCCTGGCCCATCTGTTGCTGGCCAAAACCGGTAACAGTCCGCGCATCGCCTGTGGCGGCGTGATCGGTCGGCGGGAAAACCGTACCATGGTCGAACGGTTGCAGATTGCTGTTGAGCCTCTGGCGCGGGTGGATGTGCGCACCTTTGATCTGTTCTGTCTGGTTGATGCCCAGCCGGGTACCGGCAACACCAGCCTGTCGGGTCAGTTGCCCATTGATATCATCATCGACCATCATCCGCTGCGCTGCCGGTCCGAGGATAACCAGATTGTTGATATCCGGCCCGATTACGGTGCCTGCGCCACCATTTTGTTCGAATACCTTCAGCAGCAGAAGGTTTATCTCAACAGCCGGCTGGCGACAGCTCTGTTTTATGCCATTCGTTCGGAAACCCAGGATCTCGGCCGTGAGTGGACGCCGCCGGATCGACTGGCCTACCAGCAACTGCTGCTGCTGAGCAACAACCGGGTGCTGTTCGATATCGCTCACGCCAAGGTGCCGCGCAGCTATTTCGCCAGTTTCAACCAGGCGCTGGAATCGGCGCGGGTCTACCGTGAGGCGCTGGTATTCAATCTTGCGCAGATCCCCCAACCCGATATCGTGGCCGAGATGGCGGATTTTCTGCTGCGCATGGAGGGGGTGCATCTGGTGCTGGGCATGGGCTGGCATCGCGGTGAGGAGGTGTTGTCGTTGCGAACCGATCGCGAGGACTGGCGGGCCGGCACCATCATCCGCCAGCTGGTGGCGGAGCTGGGCACGGCCGGCGGTCATGGCATGATCGCCGGTGGTCAAATCCGCCAGGTGGCGGGTGATGTCTTGGCCCAGAACCAGCTGCAGCAGCTGCTGACGGAGCGGCTTTTTACCGTGCTGGGCTATGATCCCGAGGCCGGCGAGGCACTGTTGTGAACCGCTATGCCCTGATGGCCGGATTGTTGGCATGGCTGGTGCTGGCCGGATCAGCCCAGGCGGTGGTCGAAATTGGCCGTCAGGCGGGTCAAGTCACCCGCATCGAGGAGGTCTACCAGGTCGATCAGGTGCCTTATCTGGCCATTGACGAGGTGCTGTCGGCCTTGGGGTTGACGGGGTTCTGGCATCGCACCCAGCATCGCTACCATCTGAAGCTGCCGGCCGGCACGGCGACCTTTTTCCCCGGTGGTCAGTATCTCAAGATTGGTGAGCGCTTTGTCGCCCTGCCACACCCGGCCCGTTTTATCGATGGTCGCCTGCGAGTGGCTGAAAGCTTTGTGCTGGAGGTGCTGCGGCCGCAGCTCGGGGCCGCGCTGTACTATCGCAATCTTGATCCGCCGCGCCAGCAGGAGCCTGCCGATGCTCTGCTCGATCGGTTGTTTTCCTTCGTGCTGCGCCAGAAACGGCCGGAGGGTGCACTTGGTTTGCGGGGTGTTGCTATCGATCCGGCTCACGGTGGCGATGACGCCGGGGTGATCGCTGGCCGCGTCAAGGAAAAGGACGTGGTGCTGCAGGTGGCGCAGCAGCTGGAACGCCAGATCAAGATGCAGCTGGGTTGTCCGGTTGTGCTCAGTCGCGATGCCGACTACAGCCCGCCAGCTGCCAAGCGGCTGGAGATGCTGCAGCAGCAGCCGGTGGATGCCCTGCTTTTGCTCCATGCCCAGGGCTCCCTCAGCCCCCAGGCGCACGGCATCCATCTGTACGTGGTTGGTGGCGACGCCCTGCCGCCGGGTGCCACCAGCCCGGACAGCTTGCGACTGGCGCTGCAGTTGAGCGCCGCCTTGCGCGAGGCCGGTTTTGCCGTGGCTGAGGTCAGCCAGACCACGCTTTTGTCCCTGCCGCAGGGAGACTTGCCAACGGTGTTGATCGAGTTGGGCTATCTGACCCGTGCCGACGAACAGACCCGCCTGACCGAGACCACCGGCCAGCAGGCTCTGGCCGTGGCCTTGCTTGAGGGTCTGAAAGATTTCAGTACCTATCTGCAGCGGCAGAACCGGCCCTGAGCGGGACCGCAGCTCTTGCACTGGTGCTTTGTCTGGCGGGTGGAAGCGGTATAGCCCGTTTGGACAAAAGAGTAACAAGGCCATTTTTATTTTTACGTGTTCAGCCATGGATTCCGCAGGCTGTTTTTCAACCGTCTGCCCACGAAGGAGAAATGCATGACCGATCTGTTTGTGCGCGTCGATGGCCGTCAGCCCGATGCCTTGCGGCCGGTGCGGTTGCAGCGGCGCTATACCCGCTATGCCGAGGGTTCGGTGTTGGCGGCGTTCGGTGATACCCTGGTACTGTGCAATGCCAGTGTCGAAGACGGCGTGCCACCGTTCATGCGTGGTCAGGGCCGTGGCTGGGTGACGGCCGAATACGCCATGCTGCCGCGGGCGACCCAGCAGCGTAATGCCCGCGAGGCCGCGCGCGGCAAGCAGGGCGGGCGCACCCATGAAATTCAGCGTCTTATCGGCCGTAGCTTGCGGGCCATTATCGATTTCGACGCTCTGGGCGAGCGGACCATCCGGCTGGATTGCGATGTGCTGCAGGCCGATGGCGGTACCCGCACAGCAGCCATCACCGGCGCCTATGTTGCGCTGGCCGACGCCATTGGCGGTTTGCAGGCCAGCGGCCAGATCGTGACGAATCCCCTGCGCGACAGCGTCGCGGCGGTCAGTGTCGGTCTGGTGGCGGGTCGTTGCCTGCTTGATCTCAACTACGCCGAGGACAGCAGTGCCGAGGTGGACATGAATCTGGTGATGACCGGTTCTGGCCATTTTATTGAAATCCAGGGCACCGCTGAAGGGCGTCCCTTTGACGAAGTCGAGCTCGATGGCCTGCGCCGCTTGGGGCGGGCCGGCTGCGCTGCCCTGACGCGGTTGCAGCTTCAGGTGCTGGCGGAGCCGGCATGAAACTGCTGGTTGCCACCGGCAACGCCGGCAAGCTGCGCGAAATTCGCCAGGCGCTGGAGGGCACGGATATTCGGGTGGAAGGCCTGGTTGATTATCCCGGCTTGCAGGTGGCGCAGGAAGATGGCGACAGTTTCGCCGCCAATGCCACCAAAAAGGCTCTCACCATTGCCCGTCAGGCCGGCTGCCTGTGTCTGGCCGATGATTCCGGACTGGAGGTAGCAGCCCTCGCTGGTGCTCCCGGAGTTTATTCTGCCCGTTTTGCCGGGCCACAGGCCACGGATGCCGATAATAACGCCCTGCTGCTGGCGCGGCTGGCCGGGGTGCCGGCCGGCCAGCGCCAGGCGGCCTTTCGCTGCCTGATGGCGCTGTGCGACGCCGCTGGCCGCTGTCGTCTGTTCGAAGGGCGGCTCGATGGCGAGATACTGACCCGGCCGCTGGGCGCGGGCGGTTTCGGCTATGATCCGCTGTTCTGGCTGCCTGGGCAGAACTGCAGTCTGGCGCAGCTTGATCTGGCAGCGAAAAACCGCATCAGCCATCGGGGGCAAGCCCTGGCCGCCCTGCTGGCGGCCCTGCGGCAGGGCGGTGATCCCTTGAGCCAGCAGGAACTTCCTCAGCAGACAGGATAGAGTGCATGGATTTGACACCGGAAAGCTACAAGCAGATGCTCGACCATCTCGGCGAGGCGGTTTACTTTGTCGATCCCGAACGTCGGATTCTGTACTGGAATCATGCCGCTGAACTGCTCACCGGCTATGCTGCCGCCGAGTTGGTGGGGCGACTGTGCGCTGATGGCCCGCTGCACCATGTTGACGAGAAGAATACCCCCCTGTGCCAGCAGCACTGTCCGCTCAAACGTTGTATCGACAGCGGTGAGCCGCAGGAAAAACTGGTATTTCTGGCGCACAAGCAGGGCCAGCGGATTCCGGTGATGGTCAAGACGGCGGCCGTGCGCGATGCCGGGGGCAACATCCTCGGCGCGGTGGAGATCTTCACCGATGCGGCCCCCTGGCTGGAGTTGAAGGAGGTTGAATCGGAACTGCGGCGCCAGACCCTGCTTGATCCGCTGACCGGCATTCTGACAGCCCAGGCCTTTGACGATGCCTTGCAGCGCGAATGGTTTCGCTTCAAACGCTATCGCAACCCCTTTTCGCTGATCGCCCTGGAGGTGGATTATTTCCGCTGTTACAGCCAGGTTTATGGCCGAGGCGCCGCGGATCGGCTGCTGTGCTGGCTGGTGCGGCATCTGCGCGCCTCGCTGCGCCGGGCCGATGTGATGGGCCGGATTGAAAACGATCACTTCCGTGTGCTGTTGTCCTATTCCAGCCGCAAGGCCACACTGAAGGTGGCCGATATGATCCTCGAACTGGTGCGCAGCGAACCCTGTTTGGATCTGCCCTTTGCCATGAGTGTCAGCATCGGGGCGGTAATGGTGGAGGAAAACGAGGACTTGCCCCAACTGTTGCAGCGTCTTGACAAGGCCCTGCAGCGGTCGAAGGATATGGGACACAATCAGGTGACCTTCTGGAGCTGACCGGCGGCGGTTGACTTTTGCCGGCAGCAGTGCTACAAGCCGGCAGTCCGTTTTACCTGTTTTTGACACCTCATCGTAAGGAATGACATCCCATGGAAAGAACCTTTGCCATCATCAAGCCGGACGCCTTTGCCGCCGGTCACGCCGGAAAGATTCTCGCCCGCATCTATCAGGAAGGCTTCAAGGTCGTTGGTCTGAAAAAGCTCTACCTGAGCAAGGTCGAGGCCGAGGGCTTCTACTATGTCCATCGTGAGCGGCCGTTCTTTGGCGAACTGACCGACTTCATGAGCAGTGGTCCCTGCGTTGTCATGGCCCTGGAGGCCGATAACGCCATCATGAAATGGCGTGATCTGATGGGCGCCACCGATCCGGCCAAGGCTGCTGAAGGCACACTGCGGCGTGAGTTCGGCACCTCCATTGGTGAAAACGCTACCCACGGCTCCGATGCGCCGGAAACCGCGGCTTTCGAGCTGTCGTATTTCTTTGCCGGTCTGGAACTGCTCTGATCCGGCAGCACAACGGGTGCACAGGAACGCACACAAAGCCCTTCGGACTGGTCGGGGGGCTTTTTTTCGTCGTGGCGGTGGCCGGAGGCTGTCGCAAACGTCGTACGGGAAGCCATGGAAACGCAGCGGGTTGATATTCGGGGACTGAGCCGGTCGGAGCTGGTTGATTTTCTGACCGGGCTGGGCAAGGAGCGGTTTCGCGCCGAGCAGCTGTTCCGCTGGATTTACAAGCGCGGGGTCAGTGACTTTGCTGCCATGACCGATCTGTCGAAGGTGCTGCGCGAGCAGCTGGAGCAGCGTGCCCTGGTTTCGACACTGATCCCCGAAGCGGTCGAGGTTAGTAGCGACGGCACCCGCAAGTACCTGCTGCGGCTGACGGATGGAGCCAGCGTCGAGGCCGTGCGCATTCCGATGGAGAACGGTCGCGCTACCCTGTGCATCTCGTCGCAGGTTGGCTGTGCCATGGGTTGTGCCTTCTGCCTGACCGGCCAGTTCGGGTTTCAGCGCCATCTGACGGCGGCGGAAATTGTCGGCCAGGTCTGCGCCGGATTGCAGGATGGGCCGATTCAGAATATTGTTTTCATGGGCATGGGCGAACCGCTGCACAATCTCGATGCGGTGGTGCGGGCGCTGGAGATTCTCTATGATCCGGCCGGTCTTGACTACAGCTCCCGTAAGATTACCGTCTCGACCTGCGGCCTGGTGCCGCAGATGGACGAGCTGGGCCGCCGTATCACCGTTAATCTGGCGGTGTCCCTTAATGCCACCACCGATGCCGTGCGCGATGTGCTGATGCCTGTCAACCGCCGCTATCCGCTGCGTGAGTTGCTGGCCGCCTGTCGCCGTTTCCCGCTGCCCGCCCAGCGGCGGGTGACCTTCGAATACATTCTGATCCGCGATCTCAATGACAGTCTGGCGGATGCCCGCCGACTGGTGGCCTTGTTGCACGGCGTCAAGGCCAAGGTTAATCTGATTCCGTTCAATGAGCACGAGGGCGCGGCCTACCGCTGTCCCACAGAGGCCACCATCGAGGCATTTCAGCGCCATCTGCTGCAGCGCGGCCTGGTGGCGGTACGACGGGCCAGCAAGGGGCAGGATATCTCCGCTGCCTGTGGCCAGTTGAAGGGGAAGCTGGAAAAAGCCTGAGGTCTCTGGCACAATACCAGCCTTTGTGGCGCGCCCTCAGCGTGCCTTTATCCACACAAGGAGAATCCATGTCTGAACTGACCCTGGGGGTGATCGGCGGCAGTGGCCTGTACGCCATGGAGGAGCTGACCGAGGTCGAGGAAATCCGCCTGCAGACCCCTTTCGGCGAGCCGTCGGACGCCTATATCTGCGGTCGGCTGGGAGCGGTGCGGCTGGTGTTTCTGCCGCGTCACGGTCGTGGTCACCGCTATCTGCCGTCCGAGGTGCCGTATCGAGCCAACATCTATGGCATGAAGATGCTCGGCGTCGATCGCATTCTGTCGGTGTCGGCTGTCGGCTCTATGAAGGAACAGATCGCGCCCGGTCATATGGTGGTGCCGGATCAGTTTATTGATCGCACCACTGGCAAGCGCGCCAACAGCTTTTTCGGTGACGGCATTGTCGGCCATGTCCAGTTCGCCGATCCGCTTTGCCCCGCATTGGCAGAGAGTCTGTATCAGGCGGCTCATGCCGCCGGCGCTACCGTTCATCAGGGCGGTACCTATGTTTGTATCGAGGGGCCAACCTTTTCCACCCGCGCTGAATCCCGCCTGTTCCGCAGCTGGGACGCGGCGGTGATCGGTATGACCAATCTGCCCGAAGCCCGCCTGGCGCGCGAGGCGGAAATCTGCTATGCCACCCTGGCCCTGGCGACGGATTATGATTGCTGGTACGAGGGCCACGAGGATGTTTCGGTGGAAGCGGTGCTGGCTATTGTGCGGCAGAATGTTGCCATGGCGCGCCGCATCATCGCTGAACTGGCCGGCCGACTGGCCGCCGAACGGCGCTGCGGCTGCGGTGAGGCTGCCCGCTTTGCCGTCATGACCGCTCCGGCGGCCATCGCTCCGGCGGCACGTCAACGGCTGTCTCTGATTCTGGACAAATATTTCAAGGACGAAACGGCATGAGCATTCTGGTGGTCGGCTCGGTAGCCCTCGATTCGGTGGAAACCCCCTTTGGCAAGGGCGAAGAGATTCTGGGGGGCTCCGGTACCTTTTTTTCGACCTCCGCCAGTTTCTTTACCGATGTGCAGCTGGTGGCGGTGGTGGGCGAGGATTTTCCGCCGCAACATCTGGAGTTTCTGCGTCAGCGCGCCATCGACCTGAGTGGCGTGACGACGGCACCCGGTCGCACCTTCCGCTGGTGTGGCCGCTATGGCTTCGATCTCAACGAGGCCCAGACCCTCGATACCCAGCTCAATGTGTTTGCCAGCTTCAAGCCGCAGCTGCCGCCGAGCTATCGCGATGCCGACTATGTGTTTTTGGCCAATATCGATCCCGAACTGCAGCTGGAGGTGCTGCGGCAGGTGGTGCGGCCACAGCTGGTGGCCTGCGATACTATGAATTTCTGGATCGAGGGTAAGCGGGCGGCCCTGCTGGAAACCCTGAAATATGTCGACGTGCTGCTGATCAACGAGGGCGAGGCCCGCCAGCTGGCCGAGGAGGTCAATCTGGTGCGTGCTGCCGCCCGCATCCGCAGTTTCGGGCCGAAGGTGCTGGTCATCAAGCAGGGCGAATACGGCGCCCTGATGTTTAGCGAAGGGGCGGTGTTTTCAGCGCCGGCCTATCCGCTGGAGGCGGTATTCGATCCCACCGGCGCCGGCGATACCTTTGCCGGTGGTTTTTTGGGTTATCTGGCCAGCGTGCGGGATCTGTCGACGGAAACCCTGCGCCGTGCCATTGTGTTTGGCAGTGTGATGGCGTCTTTTACCGTCGAGGCCTTCAGTCTCGACCGGCTGCGCAGCCTGGAATTTGCCGAGGTGCGTGAGCGCTATCAGCGTTTTCGGCTGCTGACCGCCTTTGGTGATCTGGACGACTGAGGGGTCTGGGGCCGTTCGGTGCGGTCCGCCAGGCCAGATACGGGAACGGGAGGGAACCATGAATAGATGGCGCTGTTGTATCGCGGTGCTGCTGCTGTCGCTGCTGGCGGGAGCCTGTGCGCCGGCTGGTCCGACCAGCCGCGAGGTGGCCCGCTCCCATTACCGGCTGGGGCAGTCCTATGTTGCCACGGGTGACTACGCCCGTGCCCTGCAGGAGTTGCACAAGGCGGTGGCGCTGGAGCCGCGTGACGCCCAGAGTCAGGCTCTGCTGGCCCAGACCTATCAGTTGCGCGGTGCTTATGACCAGGCGCTGCAGCACTATCAGCGGGCACTGGCACTCAAGCCGGACGATCCGGAAATCGAAAACAACCTGGCGGCGCTGTATCTTGACCGCCAGGAATGGAACGAGGCCGCCAGGCTGTTTCGCAAGGTGGCCGACAATCTGCTGTTTCCCTATCCGGTGCGGGCCCTGACCGGTCTGGGGGTGGCCCTGAGTCGGGGCGGCGAGCCGGTGCAGGCGGTGATGGCGTTCCAGAAGGCGCTCAGGCTGTTCCCCGGCAATCCGACGGTGCTCTATCTGCTGGGAGAAACCTACTTTGATATGGGCAAGCATGATCTGGCGTGCGATGCCCTGACCCAGGCCCTGCGGCTGGAAGAGAACGACAACGGCATCCGTTTCCTCTATGGTGAAAGTCTGGTCAAGCTCGAACGCTACGATGAGGCGCTGGAGCAGTTTCGTGAAATCGCCAACCGCGAGGACGACACGGCTTTGGGCCGCCAGGCGCGCGATTTGGTCCGTTTGCTGGAAAAAAACTAGCCAATGTCGGTCCCTGCCGCTGACCAGGAGCTGGTGTGTGGCTGCCCGGAACTGGCGCACTGGCCGCGCTGCGATCTGGCTGTCGTGCTGGGGTCCGGCTTTGCCCCTTTGCTTGAACAGCTGCCTCTTGAAGCCTGCTGTGATTACAGTCATCTGACGCCGGTGTCCGCCGTCGCCGGACATCGGCTGGAGGTGGTGCGAACCCGGCTGGCGGGGCGTCAGGTGGCGCTGTTCGCTGGCCGGTTGCATCTGTATCAGGGGCTGACGGCCTGGCAGGCCGGTTTGCCGGTGCGGCTGGCGGCGGCGCTGGGCTGTCGGCGTATTTTGCTGACCAACGCCTGCGGTGCCCTCAGCTCGGCTATCGCACCGGGTGATTTTGCCCTGATCCGCGATCATATCAACCTGCAAGGCGACAATCCGCTGCGCGGCCTGACCGGCGATATCTTTGTCGATCTGAGCCAACTGTATTGCCAGGAGCTTCATGCCATCTGGCAGCCCCTGTTTGCTGCGGCCGGGCTGCAACTGCACCAGGCGGTGCTGGCGGCTGTGACCGGTCCGAGTTATGAAACCGCTGCCGAGGTACGTTTTTTGCGGGCCGCAGGGGCCGATCTGGTCTCCATGTCGCTGGCGGGTGAGGCGATTCTGGCCCGCTATCTCGGTATGGAGGTGGCCGGCCTGTCGTTGGCCACCAACCCGGCGACAGGGCTGACGCCGCAGCCTCTCGCTCATGCCGAGGTGCTTGATTGGGCCGGCCGGCGTGCCAGCGCGCTGGCGCGTTTGTTGCCGCAATTGCTGGCCTGTTGGCCCGAACCGTCAGCCTGACGCCGCTTGCTTTCAGCTTCTTGCCGACCCCTGGCCGGCTTGACAGCCGGCGCTGCCGTGCTAGCCTAGCCCTGTGTGGCACCCTGGCGAAATCACGGGAACAGATGGCGGAACGGATGGGGCGATGCGGGCAGGCAAGCGGGTATTGATCGTTGATGACGAAGAAAACAGCCGGTTGGGGCTGGGTGCCCTGCTGCAGCGTGATGGCTATCAGGTAAGCTATGCCGCTGACGCGGCGGCAGCGCTGGCGCAGCTGGATCAAGCGCCCGTGGATCTGATGCTCAGCGATATCCGCATGCCGGGCATGAACGGCCTGAGCCTGCTCGAACAGGTACGGCAGCACTATCCCACCGTACAGGTTATTCTGGTCACTGCCCACGGCGATGTCGATCTGTATTTGCAGGCGATCAATCTTGGCGCCTTCGACTTCGTCCATAAGCCGGTCAAGGTCAGTGAACTCAAACTGGTGCTCGACAAGCTGTTTCACGCTCATTCATCCTGTCTGTTGACACAATGCTATGGAGGTAGCGCATGAAAACGTTCAAAAACATTCTGTTTGCCACCGATTTCTCCGAGTGTTCCAAAGCCGCTTTCGAGTATGCCTTTGGTTTGGCCAAGGCCTGCGATGCCAAGCTGACGATTCTGCATGTCATCAGCGAGCCGGTCGATCTGCGAGGCTTTTACGTGCCGCATATGACCTTTGACGCCTTGGCCAAGGAAATCGAGGAAGGCGCGCACAAGCTGATGGATGAGTTTTGCGCCAAGTATGTCGATAACGGTTCCTGTTGCTGCGATCGTCGGGTGGTGTCGGGTATTGCCCACGAAGTGGTGATCGAGCAGGCCAAGGAACTTGGCGTCGATATGATCGTGATGGGAACCCATGGCCGCAGCGGGCTGGATCATGTGTTGTTTGGCAGTACGGCCGAGAAGGTGGTGCGGAAATCGCCCATTCCGGTATTGACGGTAACCCAGCAGGCGTAATTGCCGCCCCGGCCGGCTTAGCGCCGGTGCGGGGTTTCTGCCGGATTTGCGGGCGGGCCTTCGACAGCGGGCCCGCCCGCTTTGTGTCCGGTGGCTGTCACCGTCGCGCTGGCGGCCAGGTCTGAGCTGGCCAGCCGGGGTGTCCGGTCCGGTCGCGCCCATATCCAAATGCAGGAGCCAAGGTGGAGACGCAACAGCGCGAAAAGATTCTGGTGGTCGATGACGAACCGGTGATCGTCGATCTGTGTCAGATGCTGCTGAGCGGGCGGGGCTATCCGGTGGCCACGGCCCGCGACGGCCGTGAGGCGCTGGCCATGGTGGAGCAGTTTGGCCCGGCGGTGGTGCTGCTCGATTACATGATGCCCCAGATGGACGGCATGGCGGTGCTCAAGGCCATTCGTCGTGATTTTCCCGATGTGCGGGTGATGATGTTTACTGGCAAGGGCAGCGAGCAGGTGGCCGTCGAGGTGATGAAGGCCGGCGCCAGCGATTATCTGCTTAAACCCTTCACCGCGCAGGATCTGGTTGACCGGATCGACAAGGTGTTGCGGGTGCGCCGCATCGAATTGGCCAACCAGCGTCTCGAAGCCGAGCAGCAGCGCCTGCAGCAGGAGGTGCAGGCTTGGAACCTGGAACTGGAACGGCGGGTGGCCGAAAAAACCCTGGCGCTGGAGAAGGCGCACCAGGAGCGGATACAGGCGGAAAAATTGGCCACCGTCGGGCATCTGGCCGCGGGTCTGGCACACGAGGTGCGCAATCCCCTCAATGCCATCAGCCTTTTTGCCCAATTGCTGGCTGGAATGGTCAAGCCGGGCAGTGAGGCTCAGGGCTATACCGACAAGATTCTGTGCGAGGTTGACCGCATTGATGCGCTGGTGCTGCAACTGCTGAATGCCAGTCGCCAGCCCGCAGGCCTGCGTGGACCACTGCTGTTGCAACAAGCCATCAATGAGGCGTTGCAGCGCTTTAGCGAACAGTTGCGTTGTCAGGGAATTGATCTGCGCTGTGACCTGCAGGCCGATGCCCTGCCGATGCAGGGCGATTTTGCCGAGGTGGTGCAGATTTTCACTAATCTGATTGCCAACGCCCTGCAGGTGCTGCCGGAAGGTGGCCAGCTGGCCATCCGTCTGCGCCAGTTGGATGAGCTGTTGCGGGTCGAGGTGACCGACAATGGCCCCGGCATTGCCTGTGACAACCAGACCCGTATCTTCGATCCCTTTTTTACCACCCGCGCCAAGGGTGCGGGTATGGGGTTGTCGGTGGTGTTGCGCATTGTCAAAAGCTGTCAGGGACGTATCCGGGTGGAAAGCGCGCCGGGAGAAGGTACCTGTTTTGTGCTGGAATTTCCTCTTGCCCCCGCCGATGCGGCTGAGGTGGCCCAATGAGCCGGCCGCTGCGCTGGCGGTTGGCGCAACTGGCCCTGACCCTGGAGGAGGACGAGAGCCAGTTGCCGCTGCGGCTGGCGCAGCAACTGGGATTGAAGCCTGAACAGCTGGCTGACTGGCGCATCTGTCGCCGCTCCATTGATGCCCGTCGCAAACAGCGCATTCTGCGTCTGTACACGCTGGAATTTTCACTGCAGGCAGGGGTGTCGCTGCCGTTGCCGGCCCAGCACATGGCGGGGTTGGAACCGGTGCCGCCGCCGGTTGTGGCACCGGCGCTGATACGCACGCGCCGGCCACGCAGTCTGGTGGTGGTCGGCATGGGCCCGGCCGGATTGTTCGCGGCGCTGGAACTGGCTCAATGTGGTCATCGGGTGCGGCTGCTGGAGCGCGGGGCCCCTGTCGAGGAGCGGGTGCCGGCGGTGGCGGCATTTTGGGCCGGCGGGCCGCTGCTGCCGGATACCAATGTCCAGTTTGGCGAGGGTGGCGCTGGAACCTTTTCCGATGGCAAGTTGACCACCCGCATCCGCCATCCGGCGACGGCCCATGTGTTGCAAACCCTGGTCGACTGTGGCGCTCCGGCGGATATTCTGGTACAGGCCAAGCCCCATGTCGGCACCGACCGACTGCGGCGGGTCTTGCTGCATTTCCGCCAGCGGCTGTTGGCTCTGGGGGTCGAACTGTGCTATCACAGCCGTCTGACCGGATTGCAGATTGAAAAGGGTTGTCTGCAGGGGCTTGAGTGGCGCGACCGCGCTGGTGAGTCCCGCTACAGTGCTTGCGATGCCCTGGTGCTGGCCACTGGTCACAGCGCCCGCGATACCTATCAGCTGTTGGCGGCGGCCGGGCTGGAACTCGAAGCCAAGCCCTTTGCCGTGGGAGTGCGCATCGAACATCCGGTCACGGCCATCAACCGCATGCAGTACGGCCGCGAACAGCATCCGCATCTGCCGCCGGCCGACTATGCCCTGACCTGGAATGACAGCGTCAGTGGCCGGGGGGTCTATTCCTTCTGCATGTGTCCCGGCGGCGAGGTGGTGCAGAGCGCCAGCGAGCCCGATACGGTGGTGGTGAACGGCATGAGCCGGCTGCGGCGTGATGGCCCGCTGTCCAACAGCGCCCTGGTGGTGACGGTGCGACCGGAGGATTTCGGTGGGCTGCGGGACCCTCTGGCGGGCATTGCCTTCCAGCGCCGGATCGAGCAGCGTGCCTGTGGCGGTCCGGGTGATTACCGGGTGCCGGCCCAGAACCTGCTCGACTTTCTGGGCCAGGGCCGTGGTGGAGATCTGCACAGCAGCTGCCGGGCGGGGTTGCGCCCGGCCGAATTGCGTGAGCTTTTGCCCGATTTTGTTTATACTCTGCTGCGCCAGGCCTTGCCGCAGTTCGATCGGCGCATGCGGGGTTTCGTCAGTGGCGCGGCGGTGTTGCTGGCGCCGGAAACCCGCACCTCGGCGCCGGTGCGGATTCTGCGCGGGGCCGATCTGCAGGCGACTCGCTGCTGTGGTCTGTACCCCGCCGGCGAGGGCGCCGGTTACGCTGGCGGCATTGTCAGTGCGGCTGTCGATGGTTTGCGGGTGGCCCGGCAGCTGGCAGCGGATCTTGACGCCGCGCGACCTTCCGGCGTCTGACGACTGCTTGCCTGCCTGACAGGAACCCTCAAGAGACCGGCTGCTGAGCCGGCTGGCTTTACAGGAAGGATAAACCGGAGTGAAATCAGTCTATATTGAAGCAATTCGCGAACGCGATCAGGTCGACAGCCTGTTTCTGGTGCGCGACAAGACCCTGGCGCTGGCCAAGAATGGCAAGCCTTACATGACCCTGCGGCTGATGGACCGCACCGGTGAGGTCGAGGCGCGGGTGTGGGATCGGGTGGATCAGCTTGACAGCCTGTTCGCCAAGGACGATTTCATTCGCGTGCGGGCCAAGGCCAGTGTCTACCTGGGCAAGATGCAGCTGGTGGTCAGTGATCTGCAGCCGGTGGCCGAGGAACAGGTGGATCTGGCCGATTTTCTGCCGGTCAGCAGCGCCGATCCGCAGCAGATGCTGCAGGAGGTGCTGGGGTTGATTGCTGCCATGACGGATGGTGACTATCGCCGGCTGCTGCAGGCTTTTTTTGCCGATGCGGATTTCGTCGCCCTGTTTTGCCAGGCCCCGGCCGCCAAGTCGATGCACCATGTCTACCTTGGCGGGTTGCTGGAGCATTCCCTTAGTGTCGCCCGCCTGGCCGGTGATGTCTGCCGCCGTTATCCCGCCATCAATGCCGATCTGCTGCTGTGTGGCGCCCTGTTGCACGATATTGGCAAGGTGGCCGAATTGCGCTATCGCCGCAGCTTTGATTATACCGATGAAGGCAAGCTGATCGGCCATATCGTCATGGGTGTCGAGATGATTGATGAGCGTCTGCGCCAGCTGGCGGATTTTCCACCGCTCAAGGCCATGTTGATCAAACATCTGTTGCTGGCTCATCATGGCCAGTACGATTACGGCTCGCCCAAGCGGCCCAAGACGCTGGAGGCCGTGGTGCTCAATTTCATTGATGATCTTGATTCAAAGATCAACGGTGTCAGCGCCCATATCGAGCGTGAAACGGCGGCCGGTAGTGACTGGACCAGCTATCACCGCTTGTATGACCGGTATTTTTTTCGGCCGCCAACTGCTGGCCGGACCACCAGCGCGGCCCCTTTGTCTCCCGGCGCTGAGTCGGTTCCGTCGGTCCAGGTTGTGACGCGACCCTGCGCAACGCAGGCCCCGGCGCCAACCGCGCCTGCAATGACAACTGAGGCTGAAGCGAAAAAGACCGCAGCCAAAACCGTACGACCTGGGTCCGGCCCCCTCAAGGCGAGTCTGGCCGACCAGTTTGCCGGACTGAATCTGGAACTCTTTTCCGACCGGGAGGAGGCGCATGATCGTTAAAACGCTGGCGGTAGGCCCGTTGCAGGTGAACTGTTATCTGGTGGGCTGCCCGCGCACGGCCAAGGCCCTGGTGATTGATCCGGGCGACGAGGGCCCACGCATTCTGGCAGCCTTGGCCGAGGCCGGTTTGCAGGCGGTTCTGGTGGTGAATACCCATGGCCATTTTGACCATGTGGGCGCCAACGCCTGTCTGGTTGAGGCCAGCGGTGCTGAACTGGCTCTGCATGCCGCCGATCTGCCGCTGTTGCGCCAGGCAGCCCGTCAGGCGGCCAGTTATGGTCTGCAGACGCCGCCCTCACCGGAGCCTGACCGCCTGCTGCACAACGGCGATCTGATCGAGATCGGCGATCTGTCCTTCGAGGTCATTCATACGCCGGGGCATTCGCCAGGCGGTATCTGCCTGTATGGTGAGGGCCATCTGTTTTGTGGCGATACCCTGTTCGCCGGCTCCATCGGCCGCACCGACCTGCCCGGCGGCGATCTTGATCAGTTGCTCGGTCATATCCGTAACGATCTGATGATTCTGCCCGAAGCCACCCAGGTGCACCCGGGACATGGACCGGACAGTACCATTGGCCGTGAAAAAAGCCTCAATCCCTTTATCAACGGAGACTACCTGTGAGTGAGGCGGTAGCGCCGGTGGACCAGCCGCTGGCCGGCAAGCGCATTGTCCTGGGGGTCTGCGGCGGTATTGCCGTTTATAAAAGCGTCGAATTGCTGCGCCTGTTGACCAAGGCCGGTGCCACCGTGGATGTGGTGATGACGCGCAACGCGCAGGAATTTGTCACGCCGCTGACCTTCCAGACCCTCAGCGGCCGACCGGTGCATACCGAGCTGTTCAATTTGTATCAGGAGCAGGAAATCGGACATATTTCGCTGGCCGACCGGGCTGATCTGTTTGTGGTGGTGCCGGCGACAGCCAACCTGATCGGCAAGGTGGCTGGCGGTATTGCCGATGATCTGCTCAGCACGGCCCTGATGGCGACCCGGTCGCCGGTACTTTACGCGCCGGCGATGAACGTCAACATGTATGAAAACCAAGTGGTACAGGACAATCTAGCGCGCCTGTGCCAGCGTGGTGCGACGCTGGTCGAGCCGGTCTGCGGCAGCCTGGCCTGTGGCTGGGAGGGCAAGGGCAAGCTGGCACCGGTGGAGGAGATTTTCGAGCGGGCCCTGTGGCTGCTGACGTCCCAGGATCTGGCGGGTGAGCACCTGCTGGTCACGGCCGGCCCGACGCGCGAGCGTATCGATCCGGTTCGCTATCTGAGCAATGATTCGTCCGGCCTGATGGGCTATGCCCTGGCGCGGGCGGCGCGTCAGCGCGGCGCGCAGGTGACACTGGTCAGTGGCCCGACAGCGTTGCCGGCACCTCTTGGTGTCAATTTGCGGCGGGTGGAAAGTGCGGCGCAGATGCTTGACGCGGTGTTGGCGACCTTGCCGGCGGCGACACTGGTGATCAAGGCGGCGGCGGTGGCGGACTACCGGCCCTGCCAGATGGCGGCGCAGAAACTCAAAAAACAGCAGATGGCCGCGCCCTCTCTGGCGCTGGAAAAAACGCCGGATATCCTCAGTCAGATTGCTGCTTGCAAGGGGGATCGGCTGGTGGTGGGTTTTGCCGCCGAAACCGAGCGCCTGCTCGAACATGCGCGTGACAAACTGGAGCGCAAGGGGCTGGATCTGATCGTGGCCAACGATGTCACCCAAGCCGGTGCCGGTTTTGAATGTGCGACCAATATCGTACAGATTCTGCATGCCGATGGCCGTTGTGAGGCGTTGCCTTGTCTGACCAAATGGGCCGTGGCCCACGCCTTGCTTGATCGGCTGGTGGCACTGCGCTGCCAGCGGGCGGTGGATTCACAGCCTTGATCGTTGCAGCGTTTTATGATTGTGGGCCGCTCCAGGTCAGCAGCTTTTCCGGTGCCGTGACACTGTCGCGGAACAATGTAGCGATCTGGGGCAGCAGCTCGGCGCTGAGTTCGGCTGGCAGCTTGCCATCAAGCCACAGGTTGCGCAGGTTGGTGCGTAGCTGATTGGCCAGCTGCAGGGCGCGTTCGCCGGTAGGATCGGCACGGAAGTAGGGACTCTGTGGCTCCTGCAATACGCTTAGAGCCGCCTGCCGGGCCCGCACCAGATAGTCCTGTCGTTCCGGCGGTGCCAGATGCCAGCGCGAGCGTTTGTCCAGACTGCGCAGCAGCTTGCGCCAGCGGCGGATGCGGCTGATCAGCAGCATCGAGTTGAACAGGCGCTTGTTGGTGGCGAAGGAAAACAGGGTGGTGCTCAGCTGGTCGCGCAGCAGGCGGTCATTGTCGCTGAAATCGTGTCGTGCCAGCTGCCGAGCTTGCAGCCAGATTGCCCGTGGCACCTGGGCCTCGAAGCGCAGTTCCCAGTAGGCGTGGTTAAGCAGCAGGCTGTTGTAACTGCAGACGGTTTTGAAGGGGACCATTTCGCCGTGCGCGATGGTATCGGCGGCCAGATGGGCCAGATAACCCCAGGCGCAGGCCTGCTGTTCCGGCGTGGTGGCCGCCGCTAGAATGCGGCGACCCATCTGCCAGCTGTGACAATGCCGGAGGTAATGGGTGTATTTTTTGCCCAGGGTGATGTCGGCGCTGATGCAACCGTAGAAAAAATCGGCGCTGTGAGCGGTCAGCAAAGCCTGCAGCGCCGGTGGCAGCAGCTGGGGTTGGGCCAGTAGTTCGCTGGCCAGTTGCAGGTGGACACCGAAACCCCAGGCCCAGGCGGCTTCGGGCAGCAGCAGGAAAAGCAACAACGCCAGACCTGTCACAATCATTGCCGGCTCCTTGGTGGCGGTTGCTGTCGGTGCGCGGGGTGGTAACCGGCAGCGGATATCCTTTCGTCCACCATAGTCCGTACCGCCAGCCTTGTAAAGGATCGCTCCATGCCTCAGAATCTGGCCGACCTGCTGCTGCAGGGCCACAGCCTGCTCAATGATCTGCACCATCTTGGTCTGCACTGGCTCGATGGCGTCGCTCCGCCGCCGTCAGCGGTGCCGGCGGCAGCCTCAGCGAGGGTCTCCGGCTCGACCGAGCGCGAAAGCCTGGACCAGATCCGGGCCGACTTGGGGGACTGTCAGCGCTGTGGCCTGGCGCGTCAGCGCCACCATCTGGTGTTCGGTTGCGGTGATCCGGCGGCGGCATTGGTTCTGGTTGGCGAAGGGCCGGGCCGCGAGGAGGATCTCAAGGGGGATCCCTTTGTCGGCGAAGCCGGCCGATTGCTTGACAATATTCTGTTGGCCATGGGTCTGCAGCGATCGCAGGTTTATATCTGTAATGTCATCAAATGCCGGCCGCCGCAAAACCGCAATCCTCAGGCAGAGGAAATCGCGGCCTGCGAGCCTTTTCTGCGTCGTCAGCTGGCGGCCATCCGTCCTCAGCTGATCGTGGCCTTGGGCAAGTTTGCCGCCCAGACCCTGCTGCGCAGTCAGACGCCGATCAGCCAGTTGCGTGGTCATTGGCAGGAATACGACGGTATTCCGTTGATGCCGACCTACCATCCGGCCTACCTGTTGCGCAATCCGGCCGGCAAGCGCGAGGTGTGGCAGGACATGAAACAGGTGTTGCAACGCCTGCGTCAGGTGGCGGCATGAGCCGGCGGCAGCTGCTGGTTCTGGTTGTGGCGGGCCTGCTGGCCTTGGGCAGTGGTGGCTGTGCGACGGCAGCGGTTTCCAAGGTGCCCGATGCTGCCGCTATTCACGCCCAGCTGGCCCGTCAGCATCTGGCGGCCGGCCGGCCGCTGTGGGCGCTCTACAGTCTGCGTGAGGCGGTGGCTCTGGCGCCGGGTGAGCCGGCGTACCGTCGCCAGCTGGCGGGTGTGCTGTACGATCTGGGGTTTGCCGATCAGGCCATAGCCGAAATGGAGCAGCTGTTGCCCCTGACCGGGCAACAGGATTTTCTGCTGTTCGAACTGGGCACCTACCGCTTGGCGGCCGGCCGTATCGCTGCGGCGCGGCAGGCGTTTGAAGCGGTGGTGCAGCTTAATCCGGGTTTTTCCCTGGGGTACTATTATCTGGCGGAAACCCTGCTGCGTCAGGGCGACTATGCCAGCGCCGGGCGGGCGGCCGCCTTGGCGCAACGCTTGGGGCTGCCTGGTTTTGATATGCAGCGGCGCCTGGCCGATCTGGGGATCGCCTTGCCGCCACAGCCCTGGGCCGATGATGGTGGCCTGATCTACCTGCGGCGCATTCGTCTGACCCAGGCCGAGCAGGCGCATCAGCTGTTGCAGCGATTGGCTCAGGGCGAGCGTTTCGAGGATCTGGCGCGGGCCTACGGCGAAGCCGAGGAGCAACGCAGTGGCGGTTATGTGGGCGCGTTGGTGCCATCGCAGCTGCAGCCGCACCTGGCGGCGCGGCTGCAGGCGTTGCGCCCGTTTGATTCGCCGCAGCTGATTGAACAGGCGGGTGACTGGTTGCTGGTACAGCGCATTGCTCCCTGGCAGGCGCCGCATCGGCCCTGAACGGGGCAAGTGCCGTTCTTTCCGGAGGCGGTGCTCAGGCCTGCCGACTGGCGATGCAGTCGATCTCGATGGCGGCACCCTTGGGTAGGGCGGCCACCTGGATGCAGACCCGCGCCGGCGGCGCCGGCGGGCCGAACAGTTCGCCGTAAAGAGCGTTGACGGTGGCAAAATCAGCCAGATCGGTCAAATAGACGGTTGTTTTGACAACCTGCTCCGGTCGTACTCCGGCGGCGCTGAACAGGGCCTGCAGATTGGCGAGCACCTGGCGCGTCTGGGCTTCGATGCCGCCGTTGACCAGTTCGCCGCTAACGGGGTCGAGCGGAATCTGGCCCGAAAAATAGACGGTATCGCCAATGGCGATGGCGGGCGAGTAGGGACCGATGGCGGCGGGTGCCGCCGGACTGCTGATCACTTGTTTCATGGATTCATCCTTTGCGTGGGGTTGGAGGTGGGATGTGCGCCGGCCGGCGCAAGCTTGAACCGCTTGCGACTTTAGCGCTGCCTGGCCGCACTGTAAAGTTTGATGCATGCGCGAAAGGCATCAGGTTGGCTGACCAGGGCGGTTGCCACTGCCGGGAAGGCTTGTCTTCAACCCCTGTACCTGGGAGCACTTATGATCTCCGTCTCTGCCGGAACCATGGTTGCCGCCGGCGCCTCTCCCAAGATCTCGGCCCATGGCGGTCACAGCGGCTCCTTTTGTCTCCATGCCGCCGACAGCCTTGAAGCGCTGGTGCAGGCCTATTGTGAGCAGGGTTTCAGCCGTGTCGGCCTGACCGAACACATGCCGCCGCCGGCGCCCAACTACCGCTACGCCGATGAGGTAGCGGCCGGTCTGACGGTGACGCAGATGGAGACGCGCTTTTGCGCCTATGTTGCCGAAGCGCGGCGCCTGCAGCGTCAGTATGCCGGTCGCCTGCAACTGGATGTGGCGATGGAAAGCGAATGGTATCCGGGCGCCGCCGAACAGGTCCGGCGCTTGTGCCGTGATCACCGGCTCGACTATCTGGTCGGTTCGGTGCACCATGTCGGTGGGGTCAATTTCGATTTTTCCCCGCAGGATTATGACCAGGCGGTCAGGCACTGTGGTGGCATCGAAGCTCTTTATCGGGCTTACTTTGATGCCCAGTACGATCTGATCGTGACCCTTGAACCCCAGCTGGTCGGTCATTTTGATCTTATTCGTCTGTTCGATAGCGACTACCGCCAGCATCTGGAACTGCCAGCGGTTGCCGAACGCATCGAACGCAATCTGGCGGCGATCCGCCAGCGGGGTCTGACGCTGGATCTGAACATGCGGGCGCTGCTGAAGGGGGCAACCGAGCCCTATCCGGCCCTGCCGCTGTTGCAGCGCGCCGTAGCCCTGGGCATTCCACTGGTTCCCGGCGATGATGCCCACCGGGTGGCCGATGTCGGCCAGGGCATCGACCAGGCCTATCGTCTTCTTGCCGAACTGGGGGCGCTGCCGGTGTGCTGGTCGCCCACCAGGATCTCACCAAAGGATGTTCCATGCTGATGAAGCAGATTCTCGACCGCCAGCAGCCCTCGCTGAGCTTTGAATTCTTTCCGCCGCAAACCCCGGCCGGCTGGCAGGCGCTGGAGCAGGAGATCGCTGCCCTGGTGCCGTTGCAGCCAACCTCGGTCAGTATCACCTATGGCGCTGGTGGCTCGACCCGTGACCAGACCCACAAGCTGGTGTTGCGCATTCAGCGTCAGACCGGTATTACCGTGGTGCCGCATCAGACCTGCGTTGCGGCTTCCCGCCAGGAGGTGCGGGAGATTCTGACGCGCTACCAGAATGAGGGCATTGAAAATCTGCTGGCTCTGCGCGGTGACCCACCGCGTGACCAGCCCAACTGGCAGCCGCCGGCCGACGGTTTTGTCCGGGCGGCCGATCTGGTGCGTTTTGTGCGGCAGGAATTTCCAACCATGAGCATTGGCGTGGCGGGGTTTCCCGAGGGCCATCCGGCGACGCCCAATCGTTTGCTGGAGATGGAGTATCTGCGACAGAAGGTCGCGGCCGGAGCCGACTATATTGTGACGCAGTTGTTTTTTGATAATCGTGACTTCTACGACTTCTGCGAGCGCTGTGAACTGGCCGGCATTCGGGTGCCGGTGCTGGCTGGCATCATGCCTTTGCGCAGTCGCAAGAGCATGGAGCGACTGGCCGAACTGGCCGCTGGAGCCCGTTTCCCGGCGGCGCTGCTGCGGCGGCTGGCCGCGGCGGCCGACGATGGCGAGGTCGAGCGTATTGGCATCGACTGGGCTACCGCGCAAGTGGCCGATCTGCTGGGCCAGGGGGTGCGCGGCGTTCATTTCTATACACTCAACAGCGCGGCGGCAACGCGGGAGATCTTCCGCCGGCTGGGATTGCCGGCGGCGTGCCAGGGAGAATAAGGCCAGTGGATATTCGACGGCTTGAGGTGTTTTGCAAGGTGGTTGATCTGGGCAGTTTTACCCGCGCGGCCGAGGCGTCACAGCTGTCGCAGCCCTCGGTCAGTGAGCATGTGCGTACCCTGGAAGAACAGTTTGGCGAAAAGCTTATCGATCGCCTTGGCCGCCGGGCACAGCCGACCCATGCTGGCAAGATTCTTTATCAGTATGCCCGGCGGATCATCCAACTGAAGAATGATGCCGAGCAAGCTATTCGCCAGTATCAGGGTAATCTTTCTGGGCGCTTATCGTTGGGAGCCAGTACCATCCCCGGCGCTTATCTGCTGCCGTCGTTGCTGGAGCAGTTCAAGCAGAACTATCATGCCGTCGAGTTGATGCTGCGCATTGCCGGGACCACTCAGGTGGTGGAAGAGGTGCTCAAGGGCACCCTGGAACTGGGATTGATCGGTACCCAGTGGAAGGATCAGCGCATTGACTGCCAGCCCCTGTTTGGTGACGAACTGGTGCTGGTGGTGCATCCTCAGCATCCTTGGAGCCGGGCGGGGCGAGTGGCAGCAGCGCAGTTACTTGACAGCCCCTTTGTGCTGCGTGAGCCAGGCAGTGGTACCCGCATGGAGATGACTCAGGCGCTGAAACAGGTGGGTGTTGATGTGACCCAGTTTCAGGTGGTGGCCGAGGTGGGTAGCAACGAAGCGGTGCGCCAGGCTGTGCGCAGTGGTATCGGCGCGGCGATTTTGTCCTCCCTGGCCGTGGCCGAGGACGTTGCGCGTGGCCTGCTGTGCCCAGTCCGGATTGATGAACTGACCTTGCCGCGCCGGTTCTATCTGGTGCAGCGGCGTAATCGCCAGCTCAGTCCGCTGGCTGAGGCCTTCTATCGTCATTTGCTGGAAAGCGAGTCTGTGCCGGCCTGAGCGGCAGAACAAGGCCGTGGCGCCGGTCACAGGCCCAGACGGCGCATCTTTTCCACCAGGGTGGTGCGGTTGATGCCCAGCAATGTTGCCGCCTGGGCCTTGACGCCGGCGCTGCGCTGCAGCGCCTGGCGGATCCAGCGGTTTTCAAGCTGGCGCAGCAGCTGTGGCATGTTGATGCCGTCTTCCGGCAGGTCCTGCAGTCCGTCGCGTGCCAGTGACGCCTGCCGGGCGCCACAGATATGAGCCGGCAGATCCTGGACATTGATCTGGCTGCCGTCGCACAGTGCCACCATGCGTTCCATGATATTTTCCAGTTCCCGCACATTGCCCGGCCAGTTGTAGCCTTCGAGGATCTGCAGCGCGGTGGGATCAAGACTGACCAGATCACGCTGCAGGGCTTGACAGCTTTTGCGCAGAAAATGCTGTGACAGCAGGGCGATGTCCTCGCGCCGCTGCCGCAGTGGCGGCAGGGTCAGCGGAATGACGTTGAGGCGGTAAAACAGATCCTCCCGGAACTGTCCCTTGACAATCATCTCTTCCAAGTCGGCGTTGGTCGCCGAGATCACGCGCACGTTGAGCTTGATGCGGTGGTTGCCACCAACCGGCTCGACCTCCTGTTCCTGCAGCACCCGCAGCAGCTTGAGTTGCAGGTGAACCGGCATGGTACCGATTTCATCGAGAAAAATGGTGCCGCCGTTGGCCAGTTCAAACTTGCCCATTTTGTTGGCGATGGCGCCGGTAAAGGAACCGCGCATGTGACCGAACAGCTCGCTTTCGAGCAACTCCGCCGGAATGGCGCCACAGTTGAGGGCGACAAAGGGGCGGTCTTTGCGTGGTCCGTTAAAATGGATGGCACGGGCGACCAGTTCCTTGCCGGTGCCGGATTCGCCCAGAATCAGCAGGGAGGAGTCGGTTGGCGCGATTTTTTCCATGCGGGCGAACAGCTGCTGCATGGCCGGACTGGTGCCGATGATGTTGGTGAAACTGTAACGGGCGCGCAACTGCTGGCGCAAAAAAGCGTTTTCTTTCAGCAGATGCTGGGTTTCCAGGGCCTTGGCGATGATGATCTTGAGCTTTTCGGCGTTGAGGGGCTTGGTAATGTAGTCGAAGGCGCCATTTTTCATGGCTTCCAGGGCGCTGTGGGCCGAGGCATTGCCGGTGATAAGAATGACATTGGTGTCCGGTGCCCGCTCCTTGACCCGCCGTAGAATTTCCAGTCCGTCCATGCCCGGCAGCATCAGGTCGGTGATGACGATAGCCGCCGTGTTCTGGTCAAGCCAATCAAGGGCATCCTCGCCACTGGCAACGCAATGGGCGCCATAGCCGGCCTGCTTGAGCAGACTGCACAGTGCCAGCCGGCTGCCGGCATCGTCATCGATCAGCAGAATCGAAACCGTCGTTGACATCGCTTCTCCCCCCCTTTTCTACCGCAGACGCCCAGCATTCTGCTGTTCTGTCATTAAATTGACGGATCATAGCACGCCTGCTGTTGCCGGGCCGGTTTTTTTTGCGGGGATAACGCGGCGCGGGTTTTCTCCGCGAAATCTGGTAACATTTCGCTCAGCTGTTGTCGGCTTGAGGAATTGTCCTTGACAGGGCAGCAGCGGTCTGTTTGAATGTTTCATCTAAGTAATTGAAATAAAAGCATATTTTACAGTTATACTAAAAAAAACGTTTGTTTTTTGCTGGTGCTAAAACTGTATTTGGTTCTCTGAATCCCATCCTTTTCTGTTTTTAGGAGGTTGCATGGCTGTACGACCGTTCAAGAAGATCATGGCTGCCAATCGTGGCGAAATCGCCATCCGTATTTTCCGTGCCTGTACTGAACTGGGTATTGGCACCGTGGCCATTTATTCCGCCGAGGACAGACTGTCGTTGCATCGCTACAAGGCTGATGAGGCCTATCAAATAGGCAAGGGCAAGGGCCCGATTGATGCCTATTTGGGGATCAATGAAATCGTTGAGCTGGCCCGCGCCAAAGGGGTCGACGCCATTCATCCCGGCTACGGTTTTCTGTCGGAAAACGCCGAGTTTGCCGAAGCTTGCGAGCGGGCTGGCATTGCCTTCATCGGCCCGACGGCCCAGATTCAGCGGCGCCTGGGCAACAAGGTGGCGGCCCGCGAGGTCGCTCTGGCTGCCGGTGTTCCCATCGTGCCGGGCACGCCCAAACCGGTCAATCGCGAGGAGGACGCCCTGCTGTTCGCCAAGGAATGCGGCTATCCCATCATTGTCAAGGCGGCGGCCGGCGGTGGCGGCCGTGGCATGCGGGTGGTGCGCAACCAGAAGGAACTGCTCGAAGGGCTGAAATCGGCCGCCTCCGAGGCGGCAGCGGCCTTTGGCGACGGTACCGTGTTCCTCGAAAAATTCATCGAGAATCCCAAGCACATCGAAGTACAGATCATGGGTGACCAGCACGGTAATCTGGTGCACTACTTCGAGCGCGACTGCTCCATCCAGCGTCGTCACCAGAAGGTGATTGAGCTGGCACCCTCACCGTCGTTGGGCGAGGACAAGCGGCGTCTGGTGTGCGATTACGCCATGAAGATCGCCCGCGAGGTCGGCTACGTCAATGCCGGTACCGTCGAGTTTCTGATGGATAAAAACGGGGATTTCTACTTCATCGAAACCAACCCACGCATTCAGGTGGAACATACCGTGACCGAACTGGTGACGATGCGTAATCTGGTGCAAACGCAGATTCTGGTCGCACAGGGTTATAAGCTCTCCGATCCGGAAATCGGTATCAAGAGCCAGAAGGATATTGAGCTGCGCGGCTACGCCATCCAGTGCCGGGTGACGACGGAAGATCCGGCCAACAACTTCGCGCCGGATTTCGGCATCATCAAAGCCTATCGCACAGCGGTGGGTTTCGGTGTGCGTCTCGATGCGGCCAATGGCTATTCCGGCGCGGTGATCACACCGCATTACGATTCACTGCTGGTCAAGGTTTCCACCTGGGGATTGACCTTCAACGACGCCTGTCGCACCATGAACCGCGCGCTGCAGGAATTTCGTGTCCGCGGCGTTAAGACCAACATTGGTTTTCTCGAAAACGTGGTTAATCACGCGCCTTTCCGGGCCGGTCAGTGCGATACCTCCTATCTTGATACCTACCCGGAACTGTTCAATATTCGCGAGAAAAAAGACCGCGCCAACAAGCTGCTGCACTATATCGGCGATGTGTCGGTCAACGGCTATCCCAATATCAAGAAGCGTCTGCATTTCAGCGAGCTGCGCGAGGCGACGGTGCCGGAGATTCCCCTTGACGCTATCCGGCCACGTGGTACCCGTGACATCCTGATGGCTGAAGGGCCCAAGGGGCTGGCTGACTGGGTGCTCAAGGAAAAGCGCCTGTTGCTGACCGACACCACCATGCGCGATGCGCATCAGTCGCTGCTGGCTACCCGTGTGCGCACCTACGATCTGGAACGCATTGCCCATGCCACCAGCCATCTGGGTGGCGGGTTGTTCTCGCTGGAGATGTGGGGCGGTGCCACCTTTGATGTGGCCATGCGCTTTTTGACGGAAAATCCCTGGGAACGGCTCGACCGACTGCGGGCGCAAATTCCCAATTTGCTGTTCCAGATGCTGCTGCGTGGTTCCAATGCCGTGGGTTATACCAACTATGCCGACAATGTGGTGGAGGACTTTGTCGCCAAGGCGGCCGCCGGCGGTATCGATGTGTTCCGCATCTTCGACTCGCTTAACTGGACCAAGGGCATGAAGGTGGCCATGGAGGCGGTGCAGAAAAACAACGCCATCTGTGAGGCGGCCATGTGCTATACCGGCGACATCACCGATCCCAAGCGCGACAAGTACCCGCTGGAATATTATGTCGGCATGGCCAAGGAACTCGAGCAGATGGGCGCCCATATTCTCGGCATCAAGGATATGGCCGGTCTGCTCAAGCCGTTCGCCGCGGAAAAACTCATCAAGGCTCTTAAGAACGAAATCGGCATACCGATCCATCTGCATACCCACGACACCTCCGGCAATGGTGGCACCATGCTGTTGATGGCGACCCAGGCTGGTGTCGACATCGTCGACACGGCACTTTCGTCCATCTCGGGTCTGACCTCGCAGCCGAGCATGAATGCGCTGCTGTCGACCCTCAAGGGCACTATCTGGGAGCCGGCCGTCAACACCACAGGCCTGCAGCAGCTGGCCAATTACTGGGAGACTGTACGGACCTATTACGAACCCTTCGAGTCCGAACTGCGTTCGAGTACGGCTCAGGTGTACGAGCACGAGATCCCCGGCGGCCAGTATTCCAACTACAAGCCGCAGGTCGAGGGTTTGGGGCTGGGGCACCGCTGGGAAGAGTGCAAGCAGATGTACCGCAAGGTCAACGACATGTTTGGCGACTTGGTCAAGGTGACACCGTCGTCGAAGATTGTCGGCGACATGGCCATGTTCATGGTGCAGAACAACCTGCAGCCGGAGGATGTGATGCAGCGTGGTCAGGAGTTGACCTTCCCACAGGGAGTGGTTGATTTCTTCAAGGGCATGCTGGGCCAGCCCCATGGTGGTTTCCCCAAGGAACTGCAGAAGATCATTCTCAAGGACGAGGAGCCCTTTACCCATCGGCCGGGAGAGTTCCTTGAGCCGGTCGACTTTGCCGCCCGCAAGAAGGAACTGGAAAACAAGTTGGGTCATCCGGTGAAGGATCGCGATGTGACCTCGGCGGTGCTCTATCCGGCCGTGTTCGAGGAGTTCGATAACCATCGCCAACGCTTCAGCGATACCTCGGTGTTGTCAACGCCGCTGTATTTCTATGGCCTGGATGTCGGGGACGAAGCCAGCATCGAAATCGAGTCTGGCAAGACGTTGATCGTCAGGCTCACGGCCATTGGCAAGGTGCATGAGGATGGCACCCGCAATATCTACTTCGAGCTCAATGGTGAACCGCGCCAGATCCTGGTGAAGGACCGTTCGGTGAAAACCGACGAGGTGGAGCACCAGAAGGCGGAAAAGGGCAACGATAAGCAGGTTGGTGCCCCCATGCCGGGCAAGATCTTCAAGCTCAATGTCGCGGTGGGTGACGAGGTGAAGGAAGGTGATACCCTGATTGTCACCGAGGCGATGAAGATGGAGACCAACATCAAGGCCAAGGTGGATGGCGTTGTCCAGCAGATTCTGTTCAAGCAGAACGATCAGGTTCAGCAGGGCGATCTGCTGTTGGTGTTGGGTTAGTAAGATCACGGGCCCCGGCCTGCCGTCAGGCAGACCGGGGCCCGCATCAGCAGCGGCAGAGCAGCAAAATCTGCATAAAAAAACCGCCGGAGCCCACAGGCTCCGGCGGTTTTTTTATGTGTGGCTGCGAGAATGAACAGTGATCAGGACGATTTGCCCAGCAGAGCGTTGTATTCCTCGACACAGAGTTCGTAATGGTTGTGGGTGGAACGGGCGTTGGCCAGATAGACTGCCTTGACATCGGCATCATTAATCTTCGCTGCCATGGCCAGCAGATCTTTTTCCAGGGCTTCTTCCTGCTCAATCGCCAGCTCAATCGCTTTGCGCTCGTCAAAGTCGGCCAGCAGGGCCTGTTGCAGCGATTTCCACCAGGAGGATTCGGTATTGGGAGGTGCGCTGATGAAGGCATCGAAAGACGGCACATCATCGCCCTTGTAGATATTGAAAAACATGTGGGCGTGCTGCTTCTCTTCGTTGGCCAGAATTTCAAAAGACTGCCGGGCCTTAGGGTCCGCCATCTTCTCGGCCCCGTACTTATAGTAATCCATGGCGTCTTTTTCGGTCTGCATGGCCGCCTTGATGGCCCGCTGTAGTTCTTGCTGTTCCATGTTTGGGATCCCTCCGCTATGGGTAAAACATCAACAAAGTGCCGCGATTGTATCCAACTTTCGTTGATATTGCAATCGCCGCCTGCCGCTTCGCCTGCTCACAGCAGTTGCTTGAGCCAGCCGAAGGCCACCAGTGTGCCGAGACTCGAACCAAGGGAAGACAGAAAGAAGACCAGCAGTATCCGCGTCAGGCGGTTACGCCACCAGCCTGACAGGGTCACCACCGCCTCCAGCACAGCCTCCATGTCGCGCACCTTGGGGGGGACCAGCAGCGCCTGAACGAAGGCGGTGACGAAGCCGGCGCCGATGGTGGGATTCAGCGAGGTGATGGGGGCGGCGACGAAGGCGGCCACCACGGTCAGCGGATGGCCCCAGGCAACCAGCGTGCCCAGAGCGCTGAGGCTGCCGTTGGCCAGAATCCAGGCCCCGGCAGCTTGGTAGAGTTGTTCGCGGTCGGCAAAGAAGAAGCCAATGACAAACAGTGCGGCGACCAGCAACGGAATCAGCCAGGGCAGCAGCCGTGAATAAAGAGGTTTGACGGGAATGCTGGCCAGTTCGGCCAGGGCGGCGTCGCTTTCGTTGTGGGCGAGATGGCGGCAGATGCCGGGAATGTGGGCTGCGCCGACCACGGCGACGATCCGCGCACCCGCCGTCTGACGAAGCTGATGGGCCATCCAGCGGTCGCGCTCGTCGACCAAAATACTTTTGGCGGCGGGCAAGAGATCACCCATTTCTTCAAGCATGGAGGAGAGACTGTCGGACTGGCGCAAGCGGGCAAGTTCCTCCTCGTCAATCTCGTGTTTTTCGAACAGGCCGGCAAAGAGCGTGGTGACCAGCTGTATTTTCTGCCATAGCCCGGTCTTGCGCCAGGCCCGCAGCAGGGTAGTGCGGATGTCACGGTCGATGAGATGGACTGGCAGGCTGCGTTCTTCGGCTGCCTGGGCAGCGGCGGCCAGCTCCTCGCCAGGTCGCACACCGGTCTGCAGCCCCATACGTTTCTGGAACGATGCCAGAGCCAGGTTGGCCATCAGAAAGGGAATCTGGCCTTGACGAATGACCTGGCGGATATTGAGCTGTTCCCAGCGGTTACGTTCAGTCAGGTGCGCGTAGCGCTGGGCATCAAGTTCAACACAAACAGCGTCAGGTTGTTCGGTGGCGATGGTGTGTTGCACCATTTCAACCGAGGCGCGGGAGATGTGGGCGGTGCCGACCAGCAGGATTTCGCGGCCGTTGTGGTGGATGCGGTGCAGATCGCCCGTTGCAGTCGGGGCCTCTGTGGCTCTCTCGGGTACGGTGCTGGACATGGGAATTCCGGCAGGCGACGGTATCCGACGGGGAACCGCCCTGCGACAAAAAGTGGCCGCCGACAGCGGAAAAGAGGAACAACGATAGACAAAACAAAGGCATCAGGCAGGGTGACCTGATGCCTAGATGAAGCGCTCTCCACGCCAGCCGTGAATCTTTGGCCTCACAACGAGAGCCAAACAGGTGGGGTCCCTTGTGGGCGTATCAGGCGTCCCTCTACGGGGAGGGCTGGCACACAACACCTCTGGAAGAAACCCCGATTCATGCATATTCCGCGTGGGCGTTCAGATTTCACGCACTGGGCAGAGAGCTGCATCATCGTTGTTTTTAGCAACAGCCTGGAGAGGAAGTTCTCCTTATGTGCTGCTGTTGTCTAAAGTATATGTCAGGCTCATCTTGTCTGGCAAGGGTAAAACGGAGGCAGCGAACCGTCGTTGAGGAGGGGCCGCTGGTGGCTTGGTTTCATCGTGCAGCCGTGCTACCATTATCAGATTGTCAGTCTGTGGAGCGGCGCCGGTTTTCTTGGACACTGATTTGGGGTAATGTCCCCGTGTCCAAGGAGATTGACAATGACCAAACAGAACCAGAACGAAACCGTCACAGGACCGTTGGCCGAGGGGCAGCGCTGGAGTGCCGCCCGCAAGCGTGAAGTGGTCCTACGTCTGCTGCGGGGCGAATCCGTTGATGCGCTATCCCGCGAACTGAGCATTGAGATCTACCGCCTGGAGCAGTGGCGAGAGAAAGCGCTGGCCGGGATCGACGAGTCGCTGAAAAAACGCCAGAATGATCCCGTCCAGACTGAACTCAACCAGGCCATGC